>JAJAZK010000043.1 GCA_026785765.1 Rhodoferax sp.
GAACAGGGCGCGCAGCGTGAGCTCGGCGCGCCGCGCACTGACCTGCCCGGCCCAGTTCTTGCTGTCGCCGTATTCTGCGCGGCTGTCGGTGATGCCATCCCCTTCGGTCACCAGCATATCCACGTTCAACGCCACACCAACCTTGCCAGCGAACGCCATTTCGCATACGGTCGCGAACAGCCCGCCATCGCTGCGGTCATGGTAGGCCAGCAGCAGGCTTTGCGCACGCAGGGCATTCACGGCCGCGACCAACCGCACCAGGTCTTGCGGATGGTCCAGGTCCGGCACCTCGTCGCCGACCTGGTCCAGTGTCTGCGCCAGGATGCTGCCCGCCATGCGCTTGCGGCCCCGGCCCAGATCCACCAGCACCAGGGTGGTGTCGGCCTCGGTCGAATCGAGTTGCGGCGTCAGGGTGCCACGCACGTCGGCCAGTGTGGCAAAGGCCGTCACCACCAGGGACACCGGCGACGTCACCTTGCGCTGCGTTCCGTCCGGCGCCGCATGCCAATGGGTGCGCATGGACAGGGAGTCCTTGCCGACCGGAATCGAGATGCCCAGCGCCGGGCACAATTGCAGCGCCACCGCCTGCACCGTGGCATACAGTGCGGCGTCTTCACCGGGTTCGCCGCAGGCCGCCATCCAGTTCGCCGACAACTTGACGCGCGACAACGTAATCGGAGCAGCTAACAGGTTGGTAATGGCTTCGCCCACCGCCATACGGCCCGAAGCCGGTGCGTCGACCGATGCCAGCGGAGTGCGTTCGCCCAGCGCCATGGCTTCTCCCCCAAAGCCGCGAAAATCGGCCAGCGTCACCGCGCAATCTGCCACCGGAACCTGCCACGGACCGACCATCTGGTCGCGGTGGCTGAGTCCACCCACGGTGCGGTCGCCGATGGTGATCAGAAACCGCTTTGACGCCACCGTCGGATGTGACAGCACCGCGCTGCAAGCGCTTTGCAGGTCGGTTACGCCCAGGTCCAGCGGGGCGAATTTGCGCTCGATGCTGTGCACGTCGCGCTGCAGCCGGGGTGGTTTGCCTAGCAGCACGCCTATCGCCATGTCGACGGCTGGCTCCGCGCCGGACCAGCCAAGGGTCAACTGCGGCTCTTCGGTAGCCCTGCCAACCACGGCAAAGGGACAGCGTTCGCGCTCGCACAGGCCTCGAAACAGCGCCAGCGCTTGCGGCGCAATGGCCAGCACATACCGCTCCTGGCTCTCGTTGCACCAGATTTCCTTGGGTGCCATGCCGGTTTCCTCCAGCGGCACCGCGCCCAAATCAAAATGAGCGCCGCGCCCGGCATCGTTGGACAGCTCGGGAAAGGCGTTCGACAGGCCACCGGCACCCACATCGTGGATGGCCAGGATGGGGTTGTCCGCGCCCAGGGCCGCGCACTGGTTGATGACCTCCTGGGCGCGCCGCTGCATCTCCGGGTTGCCACGCTGCACCGAGTCAAAGTCCAGCGCCACCGCATTGGCGCCAGTCGCCATCGAGCTGGCAGCACTGCCCCCCATGCCAATGCGCATGCCCGGGCCGCCGAGCTGGATCAGCAGGCTTCCAGCCGGAAAGCGGACTTTGTGGATCTGCTCGGCGTCGATGGCGCCCAGACCCCCGGCAATCATGATCGGCTTGTGGTAACCACGCTGCACCACGTCTACGTCGGACGCCACCGATTGCTCGTACTCCCGGAAGTAACCCAGCAGGTTGGGCCGGCCGAATTCGTTGTTGAAGGCGGCGCCTCCCAGCGGTCCTTCGAGCATGATCTGCAATGGGCTGGCAATGTGCGCCGGTTTGCCATAGCCCCCTGCGGAACCGTCGAAGTCGATCCGCGAAACAGTAAATCCAGTCAGTCCGGCCTTGGGTCGTGAACCGCGTCCGGTGGCGCCTTCATCGCGGATTTCACCACCGGCGCCGGTGGCTGCTCCCGGGAACGGGGACACTGCGGTTGGGTGGTTGTGCGTTTCCACCTTCATCAGCACATGCTGCAGGACGGTTGTCCGTTGGTAGCGCACGGCAGCGGCCTGCTTTGGCGAGTGGCCGATGCTGGCGATGAAACGCTCAACGTTGTCGCCCTCCATCACCGACGCATTGTCCGAATAGGCCACCAGCATGTGCTGTGGGCTGAGCGCATGGGTATGGCGCACCATGCCAAACATGGATTGCGCTTGCGCCACGCCATCGATGGTGAATCCGGCGTTGAAGATCTTGTGGCGGCAGTGTTCGCTGTTGGCCTGGGCAAACATCGTCAGCTCAACGTCGGTCGGATTGCGCCCGAGTTGCCCAAACGAAGCAACCAGGTAGTCCATTTCGTCATCCGCCAAGGCCAGCCCGAATTCCGTGTTGGCGTGCTGCAAGGCCGCCTTGCCACCGGCGAGCACGTCGACGCGCTGCATGGCGGTGGACACAACGCCGGCAAACAACCGCGCGGCCGAGGAACGTTCTTCTCCCGCACTCTCGGTCATGCGGTCGTGCAGCAGGGCAGCTACCGCATGCCACTGTACGGCCGTCAATGCCGGGCGCCCGAACAGGCTGGAGCGCCATGCCAGCCGGTACTCGGTGACGCGTTCGATACGCACCACGTCCAGACCGCAATTGTGGGCAATGTTGGTGGCCTTGGAGGCCCAGGGGGAAATGGTACCCAGGCGCGGCATGACTACGATCAGCGGCCCGTCGCCGTGCGCTGGCGCGGGCTCGCCGTAGCTCAACAGAGCTTGCAACTGTTGCTGGTCCCCGACTGCCAGGGGTGCACCAGACTGCACCCAATGCACATGCTGCGCCGACAGGCCCGCGATGCGATCGTGCACTGCCGTCAGCGCGGGCAGTAGCTGGGCGGCGCGAAACGCACCAAGGGCGTCACCGCCTTCGAAACAAGAGAGGTTCTGGATCACGGAATTGCCTGCTGGAATGGCGCCGATGCTCCAGGGCCAAACATGGCGCTCGACCCGGTGCCGGGGACTTTGCTGCCGGGGTCCAATTTTAGCGGGAGCCCGATGGGATAATTGATCCATGACCATCACGTACAAAGACGCACAGGGCGTCGCTGGCATGCGCATTGCGGGCCGACTGGCAGCAGAAGTGCTTGAC
>JAJAZK010000044.1 GCA_026785765.1 Rhodoferax sp.
CGCGTCGGCGGCGCCCCGTTCAGGGCGCTGCGCAGCGAGCACGGCATCCTGCCGATGGGCCTGCGCGAGACTCCGAGGGCGGAGCACAAAAGCTACGCCCGGGTTGGCGTGATGGCCGGTGGCGCCCGCCCGAGCACCGGCTTCGCTTTTCAGCGCATTCAACGCTGGGCCAGCGGGTGCGCCCGCGCATTGGTGGGCTGTGGCCATCCGGTGGCGCATCCGCCTGACCCATTGCCGCTGCGCCTGATGGACCAGATCTTTCTCGACGTTTTGCGTGCCAACCCGAGCCGCGGCGGCGCTATTTTCTTCTCGCTGTTCAGCCGCGCAGATCCTGCCAGGGTGATTCGTTTCCTGAGCGGCACTGCAGGCGTCGCCGACAGCCTGGCGGTGGTGGCTGCAATGCCTGTGCCGCCGTTCCTCAGAGCTGCGCTGGCCCTGGCGCGGCGCCGTGGGCGCATCCGCGAAGTTGAGGGTGTCGCATGAGACCGTCATGAGCCTCAGGTGTCAGGGCCTCGCCTTC
The DNA here is from genome assembly GCA_026785765.1 of Rhodoferax sp. Classification (GTDB taxonomy): domain Bacteria; phylum Pseudomonadota; class Gammaproteobacteria; order Burkholderiales; family Burkholderiaceae_C; genus CAISIP01. Next base: position 521 of record JAJAZK010000044.1, read on the forward strand.
AGTGCCTTGGCTTGGCTGTTTCTCGGTGTGAGCCAGTGGCTGCCGCAAGTTGAAGTGCAAATGCAGCTGGCGCTGCTGGCGCCGGTCATCCTGCTGCTCGGGGTCCCGCACGGCGCGTTGGACGTAGTCTTTGTGCGCCAACTCACGCGGTTTCAATCGGCTGCAGGGTGGAGCCTGTTCGCCATTGCCTATCTGGCGGTGGCTGCGTCGGTCGTGGTCTGGTGGTGGTTGGCGCCAGGCTCCTTCCTGATGATGTTCTTGCTGGTCTCGGCGTTTCATTTTTCGGGCGATCCCGATGGCGAGACCCCGGTGGTGTTTCGAATGCTCTATGGTGGCGCCATCATCTTCTGCCCCCTCACACTGCACGCAGCGGAGGTCTCCCAACTGTTTGCGTCGCTGGCCGGGGTGTCGGCCGCGTCAATGATTGTTGCCGCGTTGCAGTGGGCCGCCTGGCCCTGGGTTGTAGCTGCCGGCGTTGCGGCAATCGCCGCTGCGAAGCGGGAACCAACGCGCAGCATCGAGTTGCTGTCGGTCACCGCCTTGCTGAGCTTCGCGCCCCCGCTCATCGGGTTCACGATCTTTTTTTGCGCCATGCACAGCGCGCGCCATGTGTTGAGAACGCGCGTCTACTCCAATGCTGGAACCTTCAGGCACCTGTTGTGCATCGCCGCGGGGCCGATGCTGGCCACCGCAGCCGGTGTCGCCATCGCTTGGTGGCTGTCTGGCGGCAAGCCGCTCGACACGCGTCTGGCGCAACTGGTTTTTGTCGGTTTGGCCGCACTTACCGTACCCCATATGATGGTGGTGGAACGGGTCCGTCTCACCGGCTGGGTGCGGGGTCGCAATAAGTCTGGATCAACAAGCCTGAATGGAGCAATTTATGACCGATGACCCGCGCTGCTGTGGTAGCGGAACTTGCATCATCGATCCCGAGGGCAGGTGCTGGTGTGGGCAACAGTGGGTTGCCAGCGCCATGAGCCAGCCGCCAGGCGGTGAAGTGGACGCTGGTGAAGCCGAACCGGACGTGTCGAAGCCCGACCACTGATGCGGGGTCGCTCGCTGCCCCAAGTCGCGCCAGGTCGGCGGGTGCACCTTGCGCCTGCAACTTGTCCGGGCATTCCCCGCAGCTTTACTCGCGCCGGGACTGGCTCCGGTGCGGCTACCTTGCTCACGTCGCGCCGCTGGCAGTACCAGCGCGGCGTAAGGACATCTTTTTGGCACCGACAATTGCCAAATGCTTGAAAGCCTGAAAACCGTGTCGATCTGGCTGCAGTCATGGGCCACACCCGAGATGGGTTTGTGGGGCCTGTTTGGCTCTGCCTTTTTATCGGCGACGGTGTTGCCGGGGTCGAGTGAAATCGTGCTCACGGCGCTCATCACTGCCTACCCGGAGCAGGCCTGGACCGGATTCTTCGTAGCGCTCGCCGGGAACCTGCTGGGCTGTCTGCTCACGTTCGGGATGGGTTATGCGGGGCGCGAGGGTTATGAACGCTTCCAGCACGTCCGGGTCCAGCTCGACGGGGCGCACGCGCAGCGCCTGCAGCGCTGGGGCCCGCCAGCGCTGGTGTTGTCGGTGTTGCCGCTGGTGGGCGACGCGCTGGTCCTTGCTGCTGGCTGGCTCAGGCTGCCGTTGGCCAGCAGCCTGGCCTGGATTGCGCTGGGAAAGGCAATACGTTATCTTCTGGTTGTGCTTGCCGTGCAGGGCCTGTTGTCACTGGCCTGAGGCGGTAGTTGATCCGGCAGTTTGTTGAAGCCCTCACCGAGACCCCACTCCATGAACTTTTTTCGTCGGCCTGTGTTTGCATCGCTGGTGTTGGCCGCAGCGGTTGTGTCCGCTGCATTCCCACTGGCCGCCGCCGACGTGGCACCCAGTGGGACCAATCCGGCCGCAGCCGTGCCATTGCTCAACCGCAGCGTCGTGCTTAGTGGCTTGAGTGGCCCTTGGGACATCGCGTTTGCGCCCGACGGAACCATGTTCTTCACCGAGAAGTGCCGCGGCTTGTCAGCGCGGCGCGGCGACGGTAGCATCACCCGCTTGTTTGGCACCAGTGGATCGGCGCTGCTGGCGCCAGACCTGGTCTGCCAGGGACAAAGCGGCGTGCACGGGGTTGCGGTTGATCCGCAGTTCGCGTCGAACCGCACGCTGTATCTGTACATGGCATCGACGCTGCAAGCGAACGCGCGTACCAACCGGGTGCTGCGCCTGCAGCTCGACGAGGCGCTGGCCACAGTGGTATCCCGCACCGACATCGTCACCGACATTGTGTTCAAGCACCAAGGCAACGCACACGGTACTGCGGGTGCACACAGCGGCGGGCGGCTGCGGTTCGGCCCGGATGGATTCCTGTATGTAGCTACCGGCGACACCCACAGTGGAGCCGTTCCACAGAGCCCGACACTGCTTGGCGGCAAGGTGCTGCGCGTGACGCGCGATGGTGCGCCAGCACCAGCTAACAATGCCCCGGCCGGGTTCGATGCGCGGATATTCACCTATGGGCATCGCAACGTACAGGGGATCGACTTTCGCCCGGGCAGCGGGCAGCCGTTTATCGCAGAACACGGTCCGAACCATAACGACGAAGTCACACGGCTGGTTGCTGGCGGCAACGGCGGCTGGGATCCGCAGAACCGCCCGCAACTCAATTGCGCAGACGGGTACTGTGGTTACGCAGGCAATGCATCGACCATGCCGATGACGGACCGGGCGCGGTTTCCGAATGCGCTGCGGCCGTCGTGGACCAACAATGGCGCCTCCGAGGGACTGTCGCCCCTGACGTTCCTCATGGGAGCGCGCTGGCTCGGCTGGAACGGCCGTCTGGCCGTCGGCATGCTCGCAGGCCAGCGGGTGGAGGTGCTGGCGCTCGACGCGGACGGCAACACCGGCAGCACCGTCAGAGCGGGGCTGCCAGCTGCGCGCTACCGGGCCTTGACGCAGGGGCCCGATGGCGACTTGTACATCGCCACCGATGCCGGCGAGATCTGGCGCGTCACGCCTTCGGCAGCGCCGGCCAGGCCGTGACAGCCTTGTTCGATACCGCACCTGCGCTGCAGGTCAGCCGGTGGCTTAACAGCGCCGCGCTGAACAGTTTGCAGTCCCTGCGCATCTGCTTATCCATCACGCCACGACGGACCTCGTACTTCTCAGCAAACTTTGACTCGTCATCATCTATCCAGCAGTGATAACCGGTAAGGTATTACTTCAGTAGTGTCCCAACGTTGGTAAATATTCGGTGAACCCGTGCCGATTGTCGGTTTGTCCGAAATCGCTGGACACAATTCAATTTTTCCCTTACCGTTGCGCCCATGAGTGCATCGCAGGTTCAACCGCCGCACAGCAATGGACCGCCGCGCGATCCTGGCACATCACCTTTTGCCGGCGTGTTTGTGACGATCACAAAGCAAGAGCATATCCAACTCAAGACGGACGCCCAGCGATGGCAGACTCTGCACCGCAAGGCGCTCGGGCGCGCGCAGTGGCGAGAGCAGCGGTACCAGCGCATCGTGCGCGAGCTCAAAGCGCAGGCGACCAAGACGCAGGTAAAGTTGCTTGCCGATTTGGCGTTTGCACAGGCTCAGATTCGGGATTTGCAAAAGCGGCTGTTCTCTGCAAAGTCCGAGCGCAAGCAGGGCAGTGAGCTGCGCAGCAAAGACAGTGTTCCCCGCGCTCACCGCGGTCAACGGCGTGGCTCGCGCGGCCATGGGCGCACCCTGCAAACGCATTTGCCCGCGCGTCACGAATATGTCGGCATCGCCAAGCCGCAATGTCCGCGCTGCGGCCTGGCGCTCAAGATTTTCCCCGGCACCGAAGACGCTCAGGTTCTGGAGATCGAGGTCAAGGCCTACCGGCGCGTGATTCACCGCCACCGCTACGTGCCATCCTGCCAATGCGGGTGTGCCAGCGGCATCGTCACGGCACCACCACCGGCGCGCCTGATCAATCGCGGCAAGTTTGGTATTTCGGTGTGGACCTGTGCGCTGCTGGACAAGTTTCTCTATGGCCGAGCGAGCCATCGCCTGTTGCAGGACTTTGCAGACCATGGCCTTGAGATGCCAGCCGGGACGCTGGCCGGTGGTCTGCAAATGTTGGCGCCCCTGTTCATCCCGCTCGAGCAGGCGCTGCTGGCCAAACTACGCAGCGAACCACACTGGCATGCCGACGAGACACGTTGGTCGGTGTTCGTGGAGGTCGCGGGCAAGGTGGGCCACCGCTGGTACATGTGGGTGTTCCATTCACGCTCGGCGGTTCACTACGTTGTGGATCCCACGCGTGCGGCCGAAGTGATCCAAATCGAGTTGACCGGCGTGGATCACGGCATTATCAGCTGCGATCGGTACTCCGGCTACAAGAGGTTTGCCAGGCTCAACCCCGCAGTTGTGCTGGCGTACTGCTGGGCGCACCAACGCCGTGACTTTCTGGACTTGGCCAACTCCTACCCCGACCTCTCGCCATGGGCGTTTGAGTGGGTGCAGGCCATTGGAGAGTTGTACCACCTCAATGGACTGCGTTTGCAACTTGCCGTTGGCAGCGAGGCGCGAACGGCCGCCCACTGCGCTTTGGTGCAGGCGGTCAAAAAAATGGCAGATACGTGCGCCGCCAGCGTGATCAATCCGGAGTTGAGTCCGCCGGCGGCCAAAGTGCTTGAGAGCATGACGGCTCACTGGAGCGGCTTGACGGTGTTTATCGACTCTGCATGGGTGCCCATGGACAACAACACGGCCGAGCGCGACATTCGTGGCCCGGTTGTGGGGAGAAAGAACTTCTACGGCTCGGGTAGCAAGTGCTCGGCCGACTTGGCAGCCACGATGTACAGCCTGTTGGCCACCATGAAGTTGTGGCGGATCAATCCCAGAACCTGGCTTGGCGCTTACTTGCAGGCCTGCGCGGACAATGCCAATCAGGCGCCCCACGACATCACAGCGTTTCTTCCCTGGACCATGGATGCCAAGCGGCTCACCCAGATGCGTAGCACGCCGAGGCAGGCGGCACCACTCGTGCAAGGATTCGACAGCTCATGAGCGTGTACTGTGGGCGCGAATTCAGCTCCGACGATATCCAGACCATCCGCGATTTGATGCACCAGCATCCGACCCTCAAGCGCTCGCCTCTGTCGCGCAAGCTGTGTGAGCTGTGGAACTGGACCAAACCCAACGGGGAGCTCAAGGACATGACTTGCCGGGTGGCGCTGTCGCGCCTGCAGGCGGCGGGTCTGATCACCTTGGCGCCGTCGCAGATTCCCAACGCGCGCCGGCGACCGCACTTTGCAGCCACAGCGGCGACAGACGCGCAAACACCCATTAAGCAACCGGTGCATGAACTCGCCCACCTGACGCTGCGCCTGGTCAGCGGTGCGGCTCAGTCGCACCGGTGGAACGAGTATGTCGCGCGCTACCACTACCTGGGCTACACGCCCCTATCGGGCAGCCAGTTACGCTACAACGTCTTTGCCGGTGAGCAGCTCGTGGCCTTGATCAGCTTTGGCGCCAGTGCCTGGAAGCTCAAGCCGCGCGAGCTGTTCATCGGTTGGCAGGAACCTCAACGGCTCAGGAACCTGCAACTCATCGTCAACAACGCGCGTTTCCTGATCATGCCGTGGATCGAATCCAAAGGGCTGGCCTCCAAGATTCTCGCCAAGGTCGCCCGCCAACTACCGCACGACTGGCATCAGCGTTATGGCTACCGCCCGGTGCTGCTGGAGACCTTCGTCGAGTCTGAGCGCCATCGCGGCACCTGCTACAAGGCAGCCAACTGGATCAACATCGGTCAAACTACCGGGCGCGGCAAGAAATCATCAACACATCAGCAGATAGTCCCCATCAAGGATATCTGGCTGTACCCTTTGAGAAACAACTTCACCTCGCTCCTGTGTGCCTGAAACCCAACTACGGGTTCACCGAATATTTACATTCAGAACCGAGTTTCGAGACAAATCAGCTCGCGCTCCTCTGAAAAACGTTGGGACACTACTGGACTGTACTGCCAGATCATCTTGCCTTCAAACAGTGGCAGCAGACCGGGTGCTTCTTTCTCGATGAACAAGTCTTTGTCGTCGGTCATGTGCAGCTCGCGACGGAAATCCAGCCAATCTGGCGACAGCGAAGAGAAGGCGGCGTAGCACTTTTGCAGAATCGGCAGGTCAGCGCCGTCGCGCAGTTCCATCAAGGCCCATTGCTCGGGTGACAGCGCCTTGACGGTGGCAAGCGGATAGGCCACGTGGGTTTCGGGTTGCTGCAGGGCTACGGGGTCAAGCACATAAAAAGCGGTGTCGATGGGCGTTATGCTGGTCGCATCCGGTGGACTGTTCACCACCTGCATCAGGGCAAATTTATAGCTGCGGTGCACGTCTTGAAAAATGCCCCTGTTGTTCTCGAAGCTGTAGAAAAACGGCATCTGGCAGTGCGTGAAGATGTATTTGCGCAGGCCCATGGAGCCTTCTTCGAACATCAGCGCGCTCGGCAGCACGTAGTTGAGACTGCCGCCCTTATTGAGTAGCCCCAGGTTGCGCTCTACAAACAAACGGAACAGGTTGCCATCGCCCGAGCCTTTGTTGAGCGGGAAGACGGTTTTGTCCTTGTAATACTCATTGGCCACGTCTTTGTTTTGCAAGGCGCTTTGGTAAGCGCTGGCAATGTGAGAGCTCTCCAGCAGGCGTTTTTGCACTGTGGCTTTTTCGGCATTTTTCAGGCTGCGGTAGTTGCTGTGGTACTGGGGAAAGAAGTCGGTGTCGGCAAACTTGGTTTTATCCCACGGCGGGTTGCCCACAATGATGTCAAAGCCCTTTTTGTCACCCGCAAAGGCTTCAGGAAACGCCACTTCATAATGAAAGAAGTGAAAGCGCTGTGCGTAACCCTCCACCTGTTTAAGGGCTGCAGTTTTGGTCTTGGTCTCGTCAAACAGTTGGCTGATGAGGTCTGGCGTTTTGTCCAGCGCCTCGCAGGCAGCACGGTCGCCCTCCGCCAGCAGGGCGCGGCGAGTGCAAATAAAGCTCAGCGCTCGTGACAGCAGTTGCAGCTTGGGTGCAATGGTGTTTTTCCAGAGCAGCTTGGACTGCTCCACTTCAAAGGCGGTGGTGTCGCGCATCGCATCTAGCTCTTGCATCACGGTGCGCAGGTCGTCAAAGCGGGCGCTCAGGTTGTCCACAAAAAAATCGTTTTGTCGGACTTCAATGGCTTTGTAGTCAATGAACTCTTTCACGCTGGCGCCCATAAGTGCGTTGCCGTGCTGCACGTGGTGTTCAATGAACGAGAGTGGTGTTCCAAAAATGAAGCTGTCCATCCACAAGCTCAGGCGGGCCAGCTCCACGGCAAAGGGGTTGAGATCCACGCCATAGATGCAGCGTTTGAGCAGTGCGCGCTTGAGAATTTGGGCGTCTTCCGGGATGTAGTCCAGGTTCAGAAAGTGCAGCTGCTCCGCAATCTTGTCGCTTTCCAGGGCCACCAGCTGCCGCAGGTCTGCATCTGTGTCCAGTCGAGCGAGGGCCAGGTCGGTCAGGTAGCCAAGGGCTTCCACCAGGAAGTGGCCACTGCCACAGGCGTTGTCCAGAATCTTGAGGTCCATGAAGGTCTGGCCCTGCGCACCGGCTGATGCAATGGCGTGGTCGATGCCGGCTTTGACCAGGGGCTGCGACAGGGATGCTGGCGTGTAGTAACTGGCCGTGGTTTTCCGCGAGTTGCTGGCGCTCTTGAGGTACACGTCACCTTTTTTGACGTTGATTTCACGCCAGGCCCTGAAGCCTTTTTCCTTCCGGATTTGGGCCGGATCGTAGGCGTCAAAGTGGCCGCCAGGCTTATCGTCGGGAGTGGCCTTCAAGTACAGCCGCCGAAGAAGAAGTTCTGGCCCGCCTCGGGCTCTTCGGATTGGACGGTGACGGTTTGGCACCATTCGATGGCGGTGGTTTAGCAC
>JAJAZK010000045.1 GCA_026785765.1 Rhodoferax sp.
GGGTAGGGGTATTCACGTGTCTACGCGCCCGCTTACCTCACATCGAGCGCGCAATGCCTTGCAAAAGCACCCCTCAAGCCTCGACTACAGCCGAAGAGCCCCAATTTGGGAGCACAGTGGTCGAGGCGTGAAATATGCGGGCTAGTTCGGCTTGCTGAGGTCGGGCGCAAACACATGGGGCAGGATGATGGTCTGCTCTGGGGCACCGGCAAGCGCACGGCCAACGGCGCCAGACCGTGTTCAACCAGGGTTTGAATCGCAAGGGCCTGATTGCCGAAGACAAACGCACACGCAAACTGGCGTTCGACGTGCTGGCAAACTACTACCGGAGCCTTCCCTGACAGGGTGCGCCGTCGGCGCGGTCCGGTCAACCGCGCACAATACGGAATGGGTCGCCGCGAGCACTACCACGTCTACGTGATCGAGTTGTCCAGCGCGGCGTTGGAGGAGCCGCGCTTCATGCGGGCCAACCCGGCTTACGTGACGGGCAAACCCTGTGTGTATGTGGGCATGACCGGACTCGATCCAGATCTGCGTTTCGACAAACACAAAGCTGGCATCCAGTCCAATCGCTACGCGCAACGCTTCGGTCTGCGCCTGTTGCCCGATCTGTACGAGGCCTGGAACCCGATGTCCTACGACGCCGCACGCGACAAGGAAGTCGACCTGGCGATTGACTTGCGCGAAGCCGGTTTCGGGGTCTGGCAAGCCTGACAGATGGCGCGACAATCAACCTCACCGTGGACCTGAAACAAACACCATTGCTGCGCCACCTGATCAAGCGCGCGCGCCTGACGGTATCGGTTGTGCTGGGTGTAGTGCTGTATGCGGCGTTGCCAACGGACCTCGCCGGCGCAGCAAGCACGCGCTTCCTGATCAGCTGGAACTGCGCAGTGGCGCTGTACCTGTTGCTGATCGGCCTGGTGATGGCCGGCGCCACCCCAGAGACCATCCGCGAGCGCGCCATCGAGCAGGAAGAAGGCGGCAAGACGCTGCTGCTGCTGGTCGTTCTGACGGCGGTCGCGATACTCACTGCGATTGTGGTCGAGTTATCGGCTGTCAGCGGCCAAGGCAGCCGGGAGCGCCAGGGACGTATCGCGCTCACCGCATTGACGGTTGTTTCGTCCTGGGCCTTCACGCATCTGATGTTTGCGGTGCATTACGCGCATCACTACTACAGCAACCTGGAGCGCAACGAGGCGCCTGGCATCCAGTTCCCGGGTAACGAGCCACCGCAGTACGGCGACTTTCTGTACCTGGCTGGTGTCATCGGCACCTCTGGACAAACGGCCGACATCGCGTTCAGCAGCCGCCCCATGCGCCGCGTGGCACTGGGGCACTGCATACTGGCGTTCGCCTTCAACACCACCGTGCTCGCACTCACGGTCAACATCGCAGCCAGCCTGCTGCAAGGCTGATTGCAATGCGCTCTTTCCTGGAAGCGGCGCGCCCTGGCAGGCATTGAACCCAGAAACCGCAGTTGACCGCTTTCTTCCGCTGGATACGCCTTATGCACTCCAGCTTTCGTGCTCACGGGCAAGGTCACCTCGAGGGTGACAACGCTACGCGGCCGGATTCTGCCAGTGCCAAAGGCCTGCCAGGAGTAGACATAGCCCGGTGTGGCGACGAAGCACCGACCGGGCTAGCTCGCCTGGTTCAATTTTCCGACCAGACATTGCCAGACATTGGCGGCCGTGAGGCCGCGCCGACTCTTGCTCGCCGCGTTCGGCGTTCCAGTTACCAACAGGTTTTAGCGACCGCGCCTGCGTTACTGGCCAAGCATGATTTCAACGCCAATCCCGCGGTAACCAATGTAATGACAGAAGCGGTCAAACATGGGCTCGCCACTGACCCGGAATTGCCGTACCGAGCCGTCGGTACTGGTGCGGCTGAAAACAAAGTCTAAAAATGGTTCGCGCGCGGCAATGCGCGACTGCAAGACGTCGCGCTCGGCCGGATTCCATCCCTCTTCCTGGATACCAGGTGTGGCGCCACCAACGGTCTCGACCTGCAAGCCCAACATTTCCAGTACCGGCCCCGAGACTTTGGTGAAATTGCCCATATCGTCCTGCTCCCAGTACCAGTCGGTGGCAAGTTCGGCCAGGCTGCGGTAGCGTGCTTCACTCTCGCGTAGTTCGGCTGTGCGCTCCTGGACGATCCGTTCCAAGTCCAGCTTTTGTTGCTTCAGCCGATTGTTCAGCAGGCATACCTGCAACATATTGCGAATGCGCGTGCGCGCCTCGATCAGGTCGAAGGGTTTGCTGATGAAGTCCAGCGCACCAGCCTGCAATGCGCGCAGCTTGTGGTCGGGCTGTGCGGTGATCACCAATACAGGCAAGTAGGGGTCTTGCAAGTTGGCCCTGAGCTCCTCCATAACCTGGAAGCCATCCATGCCAGGCATCTGGAGGTCCAGCAAGATAAGATCATATGGATGCTTGCGGTGCAGCAAGCCCACTTCGTGTGGCTGCATGGTGGAGCTGACATTCCTGTATCCAGTGCCGGCCAGCATCTGCGTAAGAAACTGGATATTGGAATCCTGGTCGTCCACGATCAGGATGCTGGCGTCCAGCAGGTCCAGGTCTGCAATCATATTTTTTGCCTTTTAATTTTGGCCTGGCCCCGAGGACGATTGGGAAAACACCACGGCATTGATAGTGAACAGCCCGGTGCGGGACGCATCGCGAAACAATACCATGGGAGAGTAACGATGTCTACTTTACGCCGCGCGCGGCTGTCGTTTGCGCATAGGCCAGGGCTGCATCTAGCGCATCCATGAACTGGTTGACCTGGACCGGTTTTGTGAGGTAGAGAAAGAATCCTGCCGCAAGACCTTTCTCGATATCGCGGGGTGATGCATTGGCACTGAGCGCAACCACCGGTATGTGCGCTGTTGCCGGGTCTGCGCGCAAGATGCTCAGTGCCTGAATACCGCTGATGCCAGGCAGATTGATGTCCAGTAGGATGACCTCGGGCAGGAAACTGCGCGCCAACTCTATGCCTGAGTTGCCGTCGGTCGCGCTGATCAGGCGCAAATCCGTACGCCGCGCAATCAGTTGCTCGACCAGTTCCAGATTCGCCGGGTTGTCTTCCACATACAGCAGCGTGTGCGGCGGTGTGCCGTGCGGCACTGGCGGGCGCACGCGTTCTGTACCACCGACCTCCAGCCCCGCCAGCGACGGTGCCGCTGTCAAACCCATTTCAATCCAGAACACGCTGCCGACACCGACCTCGCTGCTCGCACCGATGCTGCCGCCCATCAACTCCACCAGCCGCTTGGCGACCACCAGCCCAATACCGGTGCCCTCTTCGGCACCGGCTTCCTGGCCGAAGCGGCCAAACGGCAGAAACAGTTGGCCAAGTTGCTCTTCGGTCAGGCCGACACCGCTATCTCGCACGCTAACTCGAATCGAGTGCGGCGGTGCCAGCGTGTATTCCAGCGCTACAGCGCCGCCTGGCTTGTTGTACTTGATTGCATTGAACAGCAGATTGATCAACACCTGCTTGACGCGGGTGCGGTCAGCCAAGACAAAATACAGCGCCTCAGGCCGCGGAAAGCTCAGGCTGATACCGCGCTTTTGCGCCTGCAACTCAATCATCACCTCGCATTCGAGCACCACTTCCATCAGCGACACAGGCTCTTTGGCCAGCATCACCCGGCCCGACTCGACCACCGCCAGATCCAGGATTTCATTGATCAGTTCCAGCAAATACCAGCCGGCCTTGATGATCTGATCCAGGCTGCGCTTTTGCGTCGGCGTCGGCGCCGGCATGCCGGAATCCACCAGTTGCGCAAAACCCAGAATCGCGTGCAGCGGCGTGCGCAGTTCATGGCTCATTCTGGATAGAAAATCGGACTTGGCGCGGCTCGCCTTTTCCGCTGCGGCCAAGGCATCCTTCAATTCCGAATCAACGCGCTTGCGCGCGCTGATGTCTTTGAAGATCACCGCGACCCGACTGTGCGTCTCGCCTTCGACCGGAAAGGCATACAGCTCCAACACCGGCCCGCCGACCGAGAGTTCGAGTTCAAGCCTGCTTGGCTCGCCAGTGTCGAGAATGGTGTCATAGGTGACGTACCACTGCTCCGTAAGGTCCGGAAACGCTTGGCGCAACGTCTTCCCGACGACATTGCTTGCCCCTGCTTGAATCTCGAATGCGGGATTCACTTCGACATGCCGAAAATCGAGTTTTGCGTCCGTGTCGCCGTGCACCTTCTCGAGAATGCAAAAGCCTTCGTCAATCGAGTCGAACAGACTGCGATATTTTTCTTCCGATGCGCGCAGGGCCAGGGTGCGCTGGGCCACCCGCTGTTCAAGCGTATCGTTCAATTCGCGCAATTGCTGCTCGGCTCGGCGGCGTTGGCTCACTTCGATCAGCAAGGCACGGTTCGCGATGCTGCACTCGCGATTCTTGCGGTACAGCTCTGCAAAGACGGCGACCTTGGAGCGCAATATGGCTGCGTTAACCGGCTTGTGCAGGTAATCCACGGCGCCGCTGCCGTAGCCCTCGAGCACGTGCTGATCTTCGTTGTAATAAGCGGTCAGGAAGATGATCGGCACCCGAGCCGTTCTCTTGCGCTCCTTGATCATCTGCGCCAGTTCGAAGCCGTTCATGTCGGGCATGCGAATGTCGAGAATGAGGAGTGCAAATTCCTCGGCAACGAGCGCGAGCAGCGCCTGGTCGGCCGATTCGGCCCGCACGACCCGGTAGCCAGGATCATCGAGCAGGCTTTCGAGCACGATCAGATTTTTCGGCTCATCGTCGACAATCAGAATGTTGACGGCGTCAGCGTGCGATGCGGGACTCTGGGTCGCGCTCGGCGGTTCGTCAGGTGCCTGACGATCCTGATTGGCGGCGATACGTGCCTGGCGGGTGCCTTTGCTGGTCATCAGATCGACTTTCAACGGAAGAGCCACAGCCGCATGAGTGACAGGAGTTGGTCGGTGTTGACCGGCTTGGCGATGTAGTCACTGGCGCCGGCGTTGAGGCATTTCTCGCGGTCGCCTTTCATTGCCTTGGCCGTGAGGGCGAGGATGGGCAAGGTGCGAAACGCCGGGTTCTTGCGGATTTCGAGCATCGTTTCATAGCCATCCATGTCGGGCATCATGATGTCCATCAGCACCAGACTGAGCGCGGGCGTCCTCTCGATGAGTTCGATCGCCTGGCGGCCATTGGTGGTGCTGATGACCTCCATCTCATGGTTCTCGAGCAGGCTGGTGAGCGCGAAGATATTGCGCGCATCGTCGTCGACGACCAGCACTTTACGGTTGCGCAGAACTTCCTTGGCGCCATGGAGGCGCTCGAGCATCGCCTGCTTTTCCGGCGGCAGGTCGGTCACGACGCGGTGCAGAAAGAGCGCCGTCTCGTCCAACAGCCGCTCGGGCGACTGGACATCTTTCAAGACGATGCTCTTGGCCATCGTCTTGATCTGCGTTTGCTCGGCGGCGCTCAGGTCCTTGCCAGTGAAGACCACCACGGGCACGTCGGCCAGGGCCGGCTCGGCGTGGATTTTCTTGAGCAGATCGAAGCCGTTCATGTCCGGCAACCGCAGGTCGAGCACCACGCAGTCGAAGGCGCGCTCGCGCATCGCGCGCAGCGCATCGAAAGCGGTGGCCACGGCATGCACCTCGATGTCTTCGTAGCCCAACAGCGCGATGATCGATTGGCGCTCGATGTCGTTGTCCTCGACGATCAGCAGGCGCTTGGTA
>JAJAZK010000046.1 GCA_026785765.1 Rhodoferax sp.
CCTCGAAACGTTGAATGCCGACGTTCCCCGCTAACGTGCCTGGCGCGGCCAATCCTATGGAGTCGATCTGGTGGCGCTAGACCGGATCGGGTTGCGTGCCCGTGGTATGCAGCCTGCCGACCCACGTGCCTACTTCATCTACGGCGCGCGCGTGCTGGCACCCTGCGCCGCCGAGGTGGTCATCGCCGTGGACGGGTTGCCCGACATGCGGGTGCCCGAGGTCGACCGCGATCACCTGGCCGGCAACCATCTGCTGCTGCGCTGCCTGCAAGCCGATGTGCTGCTCGGCCACCTGCAGGCGGGCAGCGTACGGGTTCGCGTAGGGTCCAGGGTCGCTGTGGGTGAATGGCTTGGTTTGATAGGCAATTCAGGCAATACAGGCGAGCCGCACCTGCACATCCACGCGCAAGGCCCGGGCCCGACCGAGGCACCGCTGGGTGGCGAGCCACTGGCGATCCTGTTCAATGGACGCTTTCCAGTACGTGGCGACCAGATCGAGGCGCGATGAACATAAAAATTCGCTGGATCTTCCACGTCACTCTGGCTTTGGCCATGGTGGGTGCAACGCTGCTCGTGAAATGGCAGTTCGACGACGCCATGCAGCGCGCTCGCGCTCAGGCGGCACAAGGCAGTGTATTGCTGTCGACCCCCTGCGGCCCGATCGAGTACCAGGAGGCCGGCACCGGTGTGCCGCTGCTGGCCGTGCACGGCAGCGGCGGTGGTCATGGCCAGGGCATGGTGCTCGCCGGTGGGTTAGCGTCGCAGGGAGCGCGGTTGATTGCGATGTCGCGCTTTGGCTATCTGCGCACACCCATGTCGGCCGATGCAACGGCTGCATCGCAGGCCGATGCCCATGTCTGCCTGCTCGACGCATTGGGCATTCGCCAAGCCGTTGTGATGGGCTACTCGGCGGGCGCGCCGTCGGCGCTGCAAATGGCTATTCGCCACCCGGACCGGGTCAGTGCGCTGGTGCTGACGGTGCCCATTGCCTACAAGCCGCCTGATCAGGCAAGTTCCGCTGCGCCGTTACCGGCTTGGGTCGAGAGCACGGTCTCCTGGCTGTTCTCATCACCGGACTTCTTGTTCTGGTCTGCGCTGCACATCTCGCGCAACCAATTGATCAAGTACGTTCTGGCCACCCCGCCTGAATTGCTGGTGCATGCCAGCGCGCAGGAGCTGGCACGCGTGAACGCGATTCTTGACAACGTGCTGCCGGTATCGCCACGTGCCGAGGGCTTGCGCAGCGACTCGTTCGTGGGTAAAAACCTTACACCCTCACCGCTGAACACCCTGCGCCTGCCAGTCCTGGTCTTCAGCGCCCGAGATGACCGCTACGGAACGTATGCCAGCGCACAGTACACCGCCAGCCAGATTCCAGGCGCCAAGTTCATCGGATTTGCCCAGGGCGGGCACCTTCTGGTGGGACACAACGATGAGGTCATGGAGGCCATCGTCACGCTGCTGGGAACACTGGCCCGGCCATGACCAACCCAATGGTTTCCCGGCAATGAAACGCATCCTCGTGACAGGTGCTACGGGTCAAGTCGGCTCGGCCGTGATTGCGGCGCTGCGCACCTTTGACGACATCGTCGTTCGCGCGGCGGTGCGCGACGTGACACGGGCCGCCGTGCAATGGAATGGCGATGCGCATGTGCAGCCGGTGGTTTTCAACTTAGTCGACCGCGCCAGTCAAACCGCTGCGCTGGCCGACTGCGACAGTCTGTTCCTGCTGCGTCCGCCGCAAATCAATGACGACTTCGGTGACCTGATCGAAACGGCAGCGCAACACGGCGTCACGCACATCGTGTTCCTGTCGGTGCAGGGAGCAGAGCGAAATCGCTTCATTCCGCACCACCGCATAGAACAGCGGCTGATGTCCAGTGGCATGCCTTACACGCTGCTGCGGCCGGCCTATTTCATGCAGAACTTCACCAGCACACTGCACGATGATCTGGCGGGCAGGCATCGCATCTTCCTTCCGGCAGGGAATGCCCGGTTCACGCTGGTGGATGTCGACGACATCGGCCGCGTGGCAGCCCGGGTGTTGACACAACCTGGCACGCGGCACCACGGGCAGACTTATACGTTGACGTCGGAGGTACCGCTGACATTTCAGCAGATGGCCGGGCAGTTAACGGCCGGCTTGGGAACCCCAATCAGGTACCAGTCACCGAGCCCTTGGCACTTCTACCGCACGCTGCGCCGCGACGGTCGCGAGCCCGGCTTGATCCTGGTGATGCTGCTGCTGCACATGCTGCCGCGATTCACGGGAACGCCACCTGTGACGCACACGCTGGACACGGGTCTTATCTTTGTTGCCATGCGGTCAGGCCCTGGCATCGCCGGGCTGACGAGGACGGCTGTATTGGACGGTCGCGCCGGGTTACGCGAACTCCGGTTGGGGCTGTGGCGCTGGCGGGTTGGTGGTCGCTGGTACGCATTGGCGTTGCTGACCATGCCGGTGCTGATGCACGCCGTGTTGCTGTCCTTCAGTCTGATCGAGGCCTTGTTCGAGATTGAAGGAGGAGTTGCCGTGGTCAAGATCAAGCCAGAGCGTGATGCCCTGGGCCGCGTTGTCGCACCAGGGCGCCTTGCGCTGCGGCCCCGGGGTTTACCCACACTCACATCGGCACTCCTGCCAGTGCCGCCGTGGTCCGTGATTTCCGCCGACGCCGACTGGTTGTCCGAACTGCAGGCGGGCGAACATGTTTCGGTGCGCGATGCGCGCGCCGCAAAGCGCTCGTTTACCGTTCTGGAGTGCAGCGCGGAAGGCGCCCTGCTGGAGACGCAGCAGACCGTGTATCTCACCAACACCAGCCGTCCATCGCGCAAAGGCGCGGACGGCGGCGAGCGCCATGCGACTTTGACCGAAGTACCGGTGCCGCGTGGTTTGCTGCACCTGCATCGTGGCGACCGAATGCACCTGGTCGCTGCGGGGCTGGATCACCCAGCGAGACTGAAACCCGGACGCAAGCGGATGCAGATGGCCAGCATTGACTGCACGCTACCGCAGGTATTGCCGGCCCTGCGAAAGGGCCAGCGGGTCTGGTTCGACGACGGCCGTATTGGTGCCGTCGTTCTGCGCCAGGGGGTGAAACGGGTCGAGCTGGAGATCAGCCAGGCGCGCGAAAGCGGCGGAAAAATGCCGTCAGACAAAGGCATCAATCTGCCCGATACCGTGCTGGACCTGCCCGCCTTGACTCCCAAGGACATCGAGGATCTGTCCGTGGCAGCGCAGCTCGCCGACATCATCGGCGGTTCCTTCGCCCAGTCGGCTGGCGATGTGCGCGCGCTGCGCCAGCGCCTGCTAGACCTTGGTGCCCTGCAGGTGCGTCTAATCCTGAAAATTGAAACCAAACGCGGCTTCGAGCATTTGCCCGAGATGTTGTTGGCTGCTGCGATGGCAGCCCCGTGCGCGGGTGTCATGATCGCGCGGGGCGACCTGGCCGTGGAGAGCGGTTATGAGCGCATGGCCGAAGTCCAGGAAGAAATTCTGTGGGCTTGCGAAGCGGCCCATATGCCGACAGTCTGGGCAACCCAGGTGTTGGAGCAATTGGCACAGTCCGGCCTGCCATCCAGGGCGGAAATTACCGATGCCGCCATGGGAGAACGCGCGGAATGCGTGATGCTCAACAAAGGGCCCCACATAAACTATGCGATGCGCATGCTCGACGACATCCTCCGGCGCATGCAGAGCCACCAGTCAAAAAAGCGGGCGCTGATGCGTGCAATGCGCAGTTGGCGCATATCCGGGCCGGTCAAGGCGCCCAAGTGACCACGCGTTCCCGGACACCTCGCAGTCCGGGTGCCCCTGCCCGTAGTGACGTGGTTGCGCCTGGCATCAGCATGCCGCAGAGGTTCCCGATGATGTTCTTCGCCCTGGTGTTTGCGCTGTCCGTCCCCTTCTGGTGGTTTGGCAGCGTGTCCGATCTGCAGTTGATGCCTGACTTGTCGGTGAGCGCGCTGATGACCTTCTGCCCGATGGTCGCCGCGCTGCTGCTGTTTAACCGGGAGAGCGGCATGGCGGGTGTGCGGGGCCTGCTTAAGCGGTCCTTCGACTACAGGCGCATCACCGACAAGCGCTGGTACCTGCCGATCCTGCTGCTGATGCCCGCGGTCAGCTTTGTCGTGTACGGACTGATGCGCGTGTTGGAATTGCCATTGCCGGGCGCACCCACCCAGGCGCAGCCCATCGCTGACTTGCTGATGGACTTTCCAGTCGTGCCGGCACTGCTGATGTTCACGGCCTTCTTCGTCGGCGCACTCGGCGAAGAGCTGGGCTGGTCTGGTTACGTCCTCGACCCGCTGCAGCGGCGGTGGGGCGCGCTGTGGGCTGCGCTGATTCTGGGCGCCGTGGCTGTGGCGTGGCACCTGTTTCCGCTGCTGGTCCTGCACCGGGCACCGGCATGTATCGGCTGGTGGTACCTTTACGCCGTGGCGTCCCGAATCCTCATCGTCTGGCTCTTCAACAACACGGGTGGCAGCGTGTTCGCCGTGCCACTGTTTCATGCCACGCTGAACCTCAGCTTCATGCTGTTCCCGGTCAACGGTTCCTACTTTGACATGCGGCGGGGAGGCTTGGTGATGGCGGGAGTGGCTGCAAGGGTCGTCGTTTTCCGGGGTCCTGGACTTTGGCCGGGGTGAAGGTCGCCAGCCGTTGGTGGCTTGGGCGGACGGCTGTTGGGCTGGGGATCCTGGGGCTGCTGCTCTGGGCCGCTCTGCACATCCTCATTCCCGTCTTCCGATTCGCGCCGCCCACCGGCCCGCACGCGATTGGCTCGCTGACCTACCACTGGGTGGATGCTTCGCGGACGGACATCTTCGCGGCCGACGCGAACACCCGTCGCGAACTGATGGTCCAGGTCTGGTATCCCGCCGAAGCGGGTGCATCGTCTACCCGGGCACCGTACATGCAAGACGCCGATGCCGTGACGGGAGCCCTGGCGCGCATCCACGACATGCCGCGCTTTCTCTTCAGCCGATTCAAGTACGTCACGACAAACGCGGTTACGGCCGCACGCGTGACCGATAGCCAACCAGGTTATCCCGTGCTTGTATTCCTGGAAGGGGCTACAGGCTTT
Source organism: Rhodoferax sp. (assembly GCA_026785765.1). Lineage (GTDB taxonomy): Bacteria > Pseudomonadota > Gammaproteobacteria > Burkholderiales > Burkholderiaceae_C > CAISIP01. The sequence continues at coordinate 5,082 of JAJAZK010000046.1, forward strand.
CGGCAGATGAACACATTTCAGGTGGAGGCGTTGGTCTCCCACGGCTACATCGTGGTGGCGGTCGATCAGCCAGGCGCCGCCGCGAATGTCGTATTCCCGGATGGGCGCGAAGTCGTCGGCGTACCTGTGCTGCAGTTGCAGGCATTGATACGCCCGAGCCATATGCCAGGCGCGGCAGCACCGCGTGTCCAAGGCAGAGACCTCAAAGGTGGCAGCATCGTTCCATTCCTCGCGCAGGACGTCAGCTATGTCCTCGACCAAATCGCCATGCTGAATCGGGAGGACCCGAAACGATTATTGACGGGCCGACTGGACTTGCAGCGCGTGGGCGTGTTCGGTGTCTCGCTGGGCGGAATCGTCGCAGGCGTTGCCTGTCTGAACGAACCGCGCGTGAGAGCCTGCCTGATGATGGACGCGCCGATGGCGAGCGAGGTCGTGGCGGCAGGACTGGCCAAGCCGGGCCTGTGGATCACCCGAGATGCGGCCAGCATGCGGCTCGAGCGGCAGCGAGCCGGTGGTTGGTCGGAGGAGGAAATCGACGCGCACCTGACCAGCATGCGCGCCGTCTACGAAGCCTTGCCTGGGCCAGGCTACTTCGTGCAGGTCGTGGGAACTTTTCACGGCAACTTCACCGATATTCCCAACTGGACACCTCTGGCGTCCTGGTTGAATCTAACCGGTCCGATCGACGGGCAGCGGGGGCACGACATCATCAACGCCTACTCGCTGGCCTTCTTCGACCGCCACGTCGCGGGCCGTCCGGGGAAGCTCCTGGATGGGCCGACCGAACGGTACCCGGAAGTGCTTTTCGAGACGCGCCTGCCGTGAACGCTCAGTACGCCTCTGCAGGCCTTTGCCGCAGTGACGCCGCTCAATACGTCAGCAATGGCGTCTTGTGGACGAAGGCATTGCTGGTGAGCTGCTCCAGAACGAACGCCGCCACATCGGCGCGTGCGACCTTGCCAACCGTAATGCCAGTCAAGTCGAGCAAGACGCGGTATTTGCCGGTGGCTTCGTTGTTGGTCAGCATTCCTGGGCGCACGATGATCCAATCCCGGTCGCTGTGGCGCAAAAGTTCTTCCTGCCGGTCCTTGTCCTCGTAGATCGTGTGCAGCACCGTCGGCTCCACGATGCGGTCGTAGAAGAGCCCGCCGTGACCACGGCTGTCGCCGGCGCCGATGCCGGTGATGCAGACGATCCTTCGAACCGCGTGCTTGTGCATGGCATCCAGCAGGTGCTGAGTCCCATCCGAGAACAGCGTGACGTGCCTGAAGGTCACACCGGTCCCCAGCGAACAGATCACCGCCTCCTGCCCGGCCATGGCGGCGTCCACGTCCCGGGTATTCAGGATGTCTCCAGTGACCAGACGCAAGCGAGGATTCGACACTGCAACTTTCGATGCGTCGCGAACCAGCACGGTAATTTCATTCCCTTGCGCCAGGCCCTATTTGACGATCTCTTGGCCGGTCGGGCCGGTTGCTCCAATCAGGAGGAATTTCATGGTGCTTTCGCTTTTAGAACCCCAGTCAGGCTGGTTGGCCTTCTTGCCGGTGCTTCAGTAGCCAAAACTGCGGAGTCGGTAGACACAACGGATGGGTGCAATCAGCGTATGGCCATGCCATCGCGATATCTGTTCGCCACCGCACATACACGCGCGAGGCGAACAAGGAGACTGAAAAGACCGCGATTGAAGCAAGCATGGCCTGACCTTATGAACTCCGCAGACCTTCCATGTCCAACTCCTTGACACCAGACACCCTGCAAAAGATGCATGCCTACTGGCGCGCGGCGAATTACCTGTCTGTCGGGCAGATCTACCTGCAGGACAACCCACTGCTGGACCGCCCGCTTACGCTGGCCGACATCAAGCCGCGCCTGCTGGGTCATTGGGGAACGACACCGGGTTTGAACCTTCTCTACGTCCACCTGAACCGGTTGATCAAGGACAACGACCTGAACATGATCTACGTCATGGGCCCTGGCCATGGCGGACCTGGTATCGTGGCGCACAGTTATCTGGAAGGCTCGTACACCGAGCACTACCCGGCCATTGAACGCAACCGCAACGGCATGCAGCGGCTGTTTCGGCAGTTCTCCTGGCCACAAGGCATCCCCAGTCACGTGTCGCCCGAGGTGCCGGGGTCGATCCATGAAGGAGGCGAGTTGGGTTACTCGTTGGCCCACGCCTATGGAGCGGCGTTCGACAACCCCGACCTCATCGTGGCATGTGTCGTCGGTGACGGCGAGGCCGAGACCGGCGCACTGGCAGCGAGCTGGCACTCCAACAAGTTCTTGAACCCCGCGCGCGATGGCGCAGTGCTGCCGATCCTGCACCTCAACGGCTACAAGATCGCCAACCCCACCGTGCTGGCGCGCATCAGCCATGAGGAGCTGACCGATCTGATGCACGGCTACGGCCATGAGCCGTTCTTCGTGGAGGGCGACGACCCGCTGCTGGTGCACCAGGCGCTGGCCGACACGCTGGATGCGGTGTTGGCCCGGATACGGCAAATTCAGGTTGAAGCGCGATCGCCCGGCACGTCGCAGCCGCCGCAGCGTCGCCGTTGGCCGATGATCGTGCGGCGCACACCCAAGGGCTGGACCGGGCCGAAGTCGGTGGACGGTTTGCCCGTCGAAGGCACATGGCGCTCGCACCAGGTGCCTATAGCCGAGTTCAAAACCCCCGGGCATGTGCAGCAGCTTGAGAACTGGCTCAGGAGTTATGGCCCCGAGGAACTGTTCGACGCGCGCGGCTGCTTCCGCGACGATCTGGCCGCGCTCGCGCCGACCGGCCAGCGTCGCATGGGCTGCAATCCGCACGCCAATGGTGGAGCCTTGTTGAAGCCGTTGGCCATGCCTTCCTTCCGCGACTATGCAGTGGCGGTAACCGAGCCTGGCGGCGCCGCAGCCGAGGCGACACGGGTGCTGGGGAAGTTCCTGCGCGACGTGATGAAACTCAATCTGGGCGCCGCCAACTTCCGTATCTTCGGCCCGGACGAAACCGCGTCGAACCGTCTGGACGCGGTGTTCGAGGTATCCGGCAAGGTCTGGCTGGACGGCATGCAATCAGGTGACAACTACCTGAGTGCCGACGGCCGCGTGATGGAAGTGCTGAGCGAGCATCTGTGCGAAGGTTGGCTCGAGGGTTACCTGCTCACCGGGCGCCATGGCCTTTTCTCGTGTTACGAGGCCTTCATCCACATCATCGATTCGATGTTCAACCAGCACGCCAAGTGGCTGAAGGTGTGCCGACAGATTCCCTGGCGCAAACCGATTGCGTCGCTGAACTACCTGCTGACCTCGCATGTCTGGCGGCAGGATCACAACGGTTTTTCGCACCAGGACCCGGGCTTCATCGACCATGTCGCGAGCAAGAAGGCCGATGTCGTGCGGATCTACCTGCCGCCTGACGCCAACACGCTGCTGTCGGTGGCCGACCACTGTTTGCGCAGCCGCAATTACGTCAACCTGATCATCGCCGGCAAGCAGCTTGCGCCGCAGTGGCTGGACATGGATGCGGCCGTGCGGCATTGTGCCGCGGGTGCGGGTATATGGGCCTGGGCGAGCACCGGTGACGGCAAGAATGAGCCCGATGTCGTGCTGGCCTGCGCTGGCGACGTGCCGACGCTGGAAGCACTGGCGGCGGTCACCTTGCTGCGCAGCTATGTGCCCGACATCCGCGTCCGCTTCGTCAACGTCGTGGACCTGATGGTGCTGCAGCCACAGTCAGAACATCCCCACGGGCTGGCGGACCATGAGTTCGATGCCTTGTTCACCACCGACAAGCCGGTCATCTTCGCGTTCCACGGTTACCCGGCGATCATCCACAAGCTGACCTACCGGCGGCGCAACCACGCCAATATCCATGTGCGCGGCTACAAGGAGGAGGGCACCACGACCACGCCGTTCGACATGGTGGTGCTGAACAACCTGGACCGTTACCAACTCGCGCTGGATGCGATCCGGCGCATACCGCGGCTGGCCGGCCAGGCCGCGGCAGAGACCGCGCGCTTCGAGGCGACGCTGCAGCGCCACAAGCAATACATCGGCGAGCATGGCGATGACATGCCAGAGATCCTGAACTGGCGCTGGACAGCATGACGGTCTGTGCATGAGCGCAAAACACGTCCTGGCGCTGAACAGCGGGTCGTCGTCGCTCAAGTTCAGCTTGTACCGCGTCGATCCGGCAGGGGTCCAGAGGTTGCTCGGCGAGACGATTGATACGGCGGATCATCTGCAGGCCTTTGGGCGTGTGACTAGCGTTCTCGCCGGGTCGGGAACGCCGCCACCAGACGCCATCGGGCACCGTATCGTGCACGGCGGGCCAACGCTGCGCCAGCACAGCCTGATTGACGATGCCGTGTTGCTGCAGCTGCACGCCGCCGTAGCCTTTGCTCCGCTGCACTCACCGCACGCGCTGGCGCTCATTGGTCTGGCGCAGAAGCACTTTCCGGGCATTCCCCAGGTGGCGTGTTTCGACACTCAATTTCACGCCGACCTGCCAGATGTCGCCCGGGTGCTTCCGATCGCCCGGGAACTGCAATCCGAGGGCATCCATCGCTACGGATTTCACGGCCTGTCGTTGGAGTCCATCGTGCGGCAACTCGGTGACGGCGTGCCAGAGCGCCTGGTCATCGCCCACCTGGGAAACGGTGCCAGCATCACGGCGCTGAAGGCGGGCCAATCGATCGACACCAGCATGGGCTTGACACCCAGCGGTGGCGTGATCATGGGCACCCGTAGCGGCGATCTCGACCCGGGGGTGCTGGTGTATTTGCTGCGCGAAAAGACACTTGATGTCGCGCGGCTGGAGGCCTTGATCGATCGAGGTTCCGGCCTGCTCGGCATCTCCGGCCTCAGTGGCGACCTGCGGCGTCTGCATGCAGCTGCCGCGTCGAACCCCGGCGCGCGCCTGGCGATCGAGATGTTCTGCTACTCGGTGCGCAAGCAGGTGGCCGCGATGGTTGCCGTGCTCGGGGGTCTGGACATGCTGGTCTTCACTGGCGGCATTGGCGAAAACGACGCGCTTGTGCGCAGTGAAGTCTGCCAGGGACTGTCGTGGATGGGGGTCAGCCTGGACGACGCGCGTAACCGCTCGGCGAGCAATCCCGTCAGCGACGCTGCCTCGCGCTGCCGGGTGCTGGTGCTGCCATCGCAGGAGGATGAGCAGATCGCCAGCCATGCGTGGGCATTGCTCGCATGACGGCGACCGAGACCACGGCCGCAACCCTCCTTGGCGATCCGTCGGTCATGGAGGCCGACGCAGTGGCCGTGGCCGTGTAAGCGGATGTCGACAACGGGCTCAGCGCAACAGAAGCTGCGCGTCGGCTCGCACAGAACGGACCCAATACGCTGCGTGCAGCACCACCTGTGGCTGCCTGGCGGCGTGCGCTGGCGCAATTCCAGGACCCGCTGATCTACCTGTTGCTGGCGGCGGTGGCCATCGCGCTGGTCGCCTGGTGGATCGACGGCAGGTCTGGCTGGCCGGTGGACGCCATCGTCATCACGGCCGTCGTGCTGCTCAACGGCGGGATCGGCCATGTGCAGGAAGCCAAGGCGCAGAACGCCGTGGCTGCACTGGCCAAGATGACGTCAGCCACCACCACGGTGCAGCGTGACGGCAAGCCGCTGCGCGTGCCCAGCGCCGAACTGGTGCGCGGCGACGTGATCGTGCTGGCCGAGGGCGACGCGGTCGGCGCCGACGCGCGCCTGCTTCAAGGCACGACCTTGCGCGTGCAGGAGGCCGCGCTGACAGGCGAGAGCGCGGCCGTTCTCAAGGACATCGCGACCCTGCCCCGGACGGCGCCTTTGGCGGACCAGCTCAACATGGTCTTCAAGGGCACGGCCATTGCGCAAGGCACGGGCCGCGCGGTGGTCACCGCTACCGGCATGGAAACCCAGATGGGCCGGATTGCAGCACTCCTGGAGGCCACGACCGCAGAGGCGACGCCGCTGGAAAAGGAAGTCGCGCGCGTCGGGCGTACGCTGGGCCTGGCGGTCGTGGCCATTGCCCTCGTGGTGGTGGTCACCATCCTGCTCATCTCCGACATTCGCGGCACTGCCGATGTGGTGCACGTGCTGCTGCTTGGCGTGTCGCTGGCGGTGGCCGCGGTGCCCGAGGGGCTGCCCGCCATCCTGGCGGTGGTGCTGGCGCTCGGTGTGCAGCGCATGGCCAAACACCACGCCATCGTGAAGAACCCGTCCTCGGTGGAGACGCTGGGCTCCGCCTCGGTCATTTGCTCGGACAAGACCGGAACCCTGACTCGATCGGAGATGACCATCGAGCGCGTGATGACGGCTTCGGGCGACACCCACATCAGCGGGGTCGGGTATGCGCCTGAAGGCCAGGTCGAGCACGACGGGACTGAGTTGGCCACCGGGCCGCTGCAGGACGAGGCCCGGCTGGTGCTCAGTGGTGGCAGCCTGGCCGGCAATGCCGACCTGCGCCAGGTCGCGGGCGGCGCGTGGGAGATCCACGGTGACCCTACCGAAGCCGCGTTCCTGGTAGCCGAGCGCAAGCTTGGAGCTGAAGCGGTCACCGAGCGGCGCGAGCGGCGCTTCGAGCGCGTCGGCGAAATCCCGTTCACGTCCGAGCGCAAGCTGATGACGACGATCGAACGCGACCATGAACACGGCGACGCGCTGGTGGCCGTCAGCAAGGGCGCGCCTGACGTGCTGCTCGGCCACTGCACCCGGGCGCGCGTGGGGCTGGAGGTCGTCGCGCTGGATGACGCCTTGCGGGCACGGCTGCTGGCCGGTGTGGACACCCTCACCGAAGCCGCACTGCGCACTTTGGCGGTGGCCTACCGGCCGCTCGAATCTGGCGAATCTGGAAAGTCTGTTGAAGACCCAGCGACTGCCGACACACTGGAGCGCGAACTGATCTTCGTCGGCACCGTCGGCATGATCGACCCGCCGCGCGAAGTGGCGGCGGTGGCCATCCGCGAAGCGCGCCGGGCCGACATTCGGGTCATCATGATCACCGGTGATCATCCGAAAAC
>JAJAZK010000047.1 GCA_026785765.1 Rhodoferax sp.
GACGGCGGGGTCGATCGAGACAGAGATTTTTTGCGCCAGCTCCATGCAGAACCTTCCGTGGCAGTCATTTCGAAGCAGAAATTATGCTCCAAAAGGCCATAAAAAGTAGGAATGACTTGTAACATCAGCGAAGAAAAATTGCTACCCGATGGGTCCGCAATGCAGTCCAGCAGAATGGAACGCAGCGCTACAAAACAAGCCGTTGCCTTTGGCTCCTTCAGGCCGCCAACTCCGCCAACCATTTTGCGGCTGGCCGCACCTGGACACCCTGGCAGTCAAAGCCGTGCGGCGCTCGCATCACCAACTGAACGGCCTTGGCCAGGGGGTGGGCTTGCTGCATTTCGCGAATCGTAAAACCCGGCACCGCATCACTCATCTTGACTTCAATGAAATGTGTTGGCTCCCCTTTGTCGTTGGCCAACACAAAGTCAATTTCCTTGCCACTGGTGGTCTTGAGGTAGTGAAGCGCGATGGGCGTACCGTCGCTGTCGCTCAGGAATTGCGCGTGTTTCAACAGGTGGCTGGCGACCAGATTTTCCAGGCGCGCGCCGGAGGTGGTGGCGTCCGCCTGCGAGTCCTCCAGGTAAGCCCAGTCGAAAAAGTACAGCTTGGGCGCCTTGGCCAATGCGCGCGCGACATTTCGGTGGTACGGCGTGATCAAGAAAACAATGTGCAAGGCCTCCAGAATCTGGACGTAACTGCGCGCTGTTTTGGCAGAAATACCCAGATCCCGACCCAGCGACTCGAAGGACAACGGGCTCCCAGTGCGCCTGCGCAACAGTTCCACCAGTTGGCGCATGGCGCGCACCTCGTGAATGCGGCTGAATTCCAGCACATCCTCCCGAACCAGGTCGGTGAAGTACTGGTTTTGCCAGCGTCGGCGGCCAGTCTCGGTGCCCTCGAAAAGGGGTTCGGGAAAGCCCCCAAAGCGCATCAGCGTCTCCAGCGCCTGATCCGGGCCAGACACCTGCGGCAGAAATTCCCGTACCGAAAATGGATGCAGGCGCCAGCGGAAATAACGGCCAGCCAAGGATTCTCCGGCTTGCCGAAAAGTGTCGAGCCGGGCGCTGCCGGTCACCATCAGCGCTTGGGTTGCGGGTTTGGTGTCAAACACCCCTTTGAGAAAAGCCTTCCATTGGGGCATGGCATGAAGCTCGTCCAGGACCACAAGCCCGTGCGTGGACGGCCAATCCGATTTCTGAATGCGCAAACGGTCTGCGAGTTGGTCGTAGTTCAGATACAGCGGGTTGCTGAATTGATCGCCCAACGCGCGCGCCAAAGTGGTCTTGCCCACCTGCCGGGGGCCAGTGACCAACACCATTTTTTTTTCCAGGTCGCTGGCGATCGGGTCTGAAAGGTAACGATTCACGGTGAATTTTCGGTAGTATTCTACCGATTTATCAAGATAAATCAGGATAATGCAACAGGACTATCAGCACAATGCCCAGGGCGTCCTTTGCCGCTTTGGCTCGAGTCTACAAACGCACCTGCACTTTGACAGGCGTTACCCTCTCGCTTGCGCAAGCGGTCACAACATGTCGTTGGGCGCATCAAAGGTGATACTGAAATGGTCCGCACGGTTACGCGACACTGTCAGTTCCACCGGTTCGCTGGCGGCGTTGAAGTACAACATCTCGGTAGCCAGAATCGGCCCCCCCAAGTCGTAACCCAGCACCTGCGCCAGCGCCTCGTCGGCAATTTCCGCACGCACCTTGATCTGCGCCCGCGACAGCGTGATGCCCAAATGGCGCTGCACCGCGCGAAACACCACGACATCGTCGAAATCTGCGCGTTTGAGCCGACTGCCAATGGCTGGCGGAAAGTAAAACGCAGTCTGCGTGATCGGTTGATCATTGACCAGCAACACGGCGCGCAGACAATAACAGGAGGTGGTCGTCCCCAGGGCGAACGCCTCGCAGGCCAACGCGGAGCGCTCCTTTCGGTAACTCTTGATCACCAGGCGCCGGTCCAGCGTGGAGGCTGCAATCGCCGACAGGCTCTGAAACTCCAGCGCCTTGCTGCGGGTCTGCGGTGTGGCGACGATGGCGGGTTTGGCGGTGCGCTTCTTGATCAGTCCCTCGCCCTCCAGGTCGCGCAGCGCCTGGCGCACGGTGATCAGGCTCACACCAAACCGCGTGGCAAGGTCGGCCTCGCGCGGCAGCGGGTGACCGGGCGCGAGCACCCCACTCTCGATCGGAGCGCGCAGCCGGTTCGTCAATTGCCGGTACAGCGGACCATGCTCACGCAACAGGGTCAGCGGCTGCAACACGACCAGCGCGGCTTCCTGCTGCGCCGCTTCGTTGACATCACTTTCAGCGCTGCTGGGGGCGACTGGCTGCTTCTTCTTCACAAGAGGCACTTATTGTTGGAAACAGATGATTGTGCCGCCCGGCCGCTACCGGTTGCCTGTCTCAGCCCACGCCGCGTGCGACCGTGACGCCATTGACCACATTCGGGGGCAACTCGCCTCGCACCGCCGCAATCGCGCGGCGCGCCGCGCCTTCGCGCAGTGCACGCACTGCCGTCGGGCTGACGGAGGCGATATGCGGGGCCACAATGACATTGGGCAATGTGCGCAGGGGATGGTCGGCTGGCAGCGGCTCGGGGTCGAATACGTCCAGCGCCGCGCCCGCCAACTGCCCACTGCGCAGAGCCGCAACCAGGGCATCGGTATCGACCAGATCACCACGCGAAAGGTTGACCAGCAAGGCACCTGGTTTCATCCGCCCCAGTAGCGCCGAACCCACCAGCTTACGTGTGGCAGGCGTCGATGGACAGTGCAGGCTCAGCAAGTCGGCGGCTGCCACAACCTGGTCCAGGCTGGCGGCGACCGCACCGAGCGCCACAATGTCGGCGGCAGTCGCCACCGGGTCATGCACCAGCACACGGCACTTGAAGGCCAGCAGCCGACGCACCACCTCGCGGCCGATGCGCCCGAATCCCAGCACCCCCACGGTCTGTTCGCGAAGCACCCGCATTGCCGGAACCGGCACCGCCAGGCCCCAACGGCCGGCCCGCACCTCGCGCGTATGGGTCACCACCTGGCGCGTCAGGCCAAGAATGAAGGACAGGGTATGGTCGGCGACTTCGTCGATGCAATAGTCGGGGATGTTCGATACCGGGATGGCATGCGCCCGTGCTGCATCCAGGTCCACGTTGTCGACGCCGATGCCGTAACGCACAACCGCGCGTGCCCTGGTCATGGCGGCAATCACGGCTGGCGTGATGAGCGCAAACTGTGTGATCACCGCATCGGCGCCGGCCACCGCGCCGATCAACTCGTCCTGCGTCTTGCAATGGTGGCCGACCAGTTCGAATCCAGCATCGCGCACCAGTGCGGCCTCCAGGTCCAAATCCGGAAAGCTGTAGTCGGTGACAACGATACGCGGCACACTGGTCATGGCGTGTTCCTGTCGGGTTGTTGCCCCAGGCGCTTCTCCCAGCCATCCTGGTAAATGTTGAGATAGGCCTGAGGGTCGTACGGATGGGCGCGCGCAACGTCGAAATTGATGTCCAAGCCGAGTCCCGGCGCGTCGGGCAGCGACAGGTGGCCGGTGCCCGCGTCGAGCACCGGGTGCCAGTCGACCAGGTCGCGCACCCAGGACTCGTTGAAGGCGTCAAAGTGTTCCTGGATCAGGAAGTTGGGCACGCACGCGGCCAGTTGCAGGCACACTGCGGTGGCAACCGGCCCGCCGCTCTGATGCGGCGCGATCCAGCTGCCGTGCGCCAGCGCCAGATTGGCCACCGCCAGCGTGTTGGTGATGCCGCCTAGCGACATCGGCTCGGGCTGAAAGATGTTGACGCCGCCACCCGTCGCCAAAGTGTAAAACTGGCCGATCGTGTCGTACATCTCGCCGGTGGCGACGCGAATCGGACATTGCAGTCCGACGGCATTGGCCGGTTGCTCGCGCTCGCGCGTGGTGGGCTCCTCCCACCAGTAGAGGTCCAGCGGCGCCAGCTTGCGTGCGGCACGAAGGGATTCGGCCTCGGTGAAACGCGCGTGCACATCGATCAGGATGCGCAACTTCGGGCCAAAACGCTGGCGCAACCCGGCCAGAATGTCGTAGGCCAACTGCAACTCGTCGTCCTCTATGAAGCCCTGCGCGGTTCCGAATGGGTCGAGTTTAAGCGCGTTGAACCCCTTGGCCACTACGGCCTCGGCGGCCGCGACGAAGTGCCCGGGCGTGCGCTCGGTGCGGTACCAGCCATTGGCGTAGGCGGCGACCGAATCGCGCACTTTGCCGCCCAGCAATTGGTGGATCGGCACACCCAGCGACTTGCCCAGGATGTCCCAGCAGGCCACCTCGATCGCCGCCACGGCTGTGCGGTGGATATGACCTCCGTCCAGCGACACGCTGTCCATCAGGTGTTTGGACATTTGATTGACCCGCCGCGGGTCGCGACCCAGTGCCAGGTGTTCCAGCTCGTGCACCGCCGCCTCGGTCGTCTTGATGAAGCCGTTGAGCGTGCCCTCCCCGACGCCGTGAATGCCGGCGTCGGTAAACACCTTGAGCAGCAGCCAGTTTTTCCAGCCGGCGCTGACCGTGATGGTTTCGATCCGGGTGATCTTCATGGCTGGGACCGGGCGTTTGCCACTGCCACCGAAGAGGTGCGCCGCAGCAGATCCGTCCGCGCGAGAAATTCGTCGCGCAGGCGTACGCCAAGGCCGGGTCCGAACTGGTCGAGGCGGGCATAACCCCGCTCCAGCGGCACATCGGGTGTGACGACTTCGCGGTAGTAGCCCGCACAAAAACCGCGCACCGTCTCCATGATCATGGCGTTGGGCACCGCCGCACACAGGTGCAGGCTGGCAAACAAATTCACCGGGCCAACACAGTCGTGTGGTGCGATCGCCAGATGGTGCGTATCGGCGAGTGCGGCGATCTTCAAACCTTCGCTCAGGCCGCCGGTCCAGACCAGGTCGGGCATCACGATATGGGCCGCGTCGGCGTCGAGAATGCGTCTGAAGGCGTGCCGAGTGAACAGGCGTTCACTGACCGCCTGCGGCACCCGCGATTCGCGCGCCAGTCGCGCCAGGTCGGGCGCGCTGTCGGGCTGCAGAAAATCCTCCATCCACAACACGTCGTACGGCTCCAGCGCGCGCGCAATGCGCAAGGCGCAGTTCAGGTCCCAGCGTGAGTGGCCCTCGATGGCGATCTGCACCCTGTCACCAACGGCGCGCCGGATCTCTTGTACGGTCCACAATCCCCTGGCAAGTTGCTCCGGCAACAAGTCATGCCCGACCGGTCCCACGGCCGACCAGCCAGCCGGGCCAGTGATGGACGCCACCTGCAGTTGTGGTGCAAAGCGGTCCCAGGGCCAGACCTTCATCGCCGTGATCCCCTGCTCCAGCAACGATTGCGCCAGTTCGCCCGGCTTTTCCACAAAACCTGTGGTGTCGGCATACAGCGGGGTATTGATGCAGGTGTTGTAGATGCGGATCCGGTCACGCGTTTGACCACCGAGCAACTTGAGCACCGGCAGCCCGGTGTACTGCCCGAGCAGATCCCACAATGCGATGTCCAGCGCCGAAATTGCGCGCATTTCGGCACCGGCGTGGCCAAAAAAATTGGCGTAGGAAAACAGCGCCTGCCAGTGTCGCTCCCGGTCGAATGCCGACTGGCCCAGCAACAGCGGCGCGGCGAAGTCGTGGATGACCCCTTCCACTGCCGAGGGGATATAGAAGGTCTCGCCGAGTCCGACCAGGCCGTCGTCGGTATGCAGTCGCACCCACAGCAAATTGGCGTGTTCTGGCGAGCGAAAGGTCTCGATCCGGGTAATGTTCACGGTATGCGGTTTGCCTTCGCAAGTGATCGGTGATCCGCTCTATTCAGATATATTATTATAAGAATAACGCGGTTCGTCAATCGAATGACATCAACTGAATGGCATCAACCAGGTGACATGGATCGCTGTAAATGGCAAAATTTGACTTTCTGACAATTGGAGGAAGATCATGCAAACCCATCAGGTGAAGGTGTCGCGTGAAGGTCGCGTGCTGATTCCGGCCGAAATCCGTGCCGCGCTCGGAATCGGCGAAGGAAGCAGCCTCAACCTCGCGGTACAGGACGGCGAAATCCGCCTGTTTGGCCGTTCGCGAGCGCTAGAGCGGGCGCGCGAGATTGCACGCAGGTACAAGAAGCCTGGCGAGAGCGCTGTCGATGAACTGTTGCGTGAGCGCCGTGACGAGGCCGGACGCGAATGACACAGGTGTTCGATGCGTCCGCGGTTCTGGCGGTGATCTTCGAGGAACCGGGAGCTGATCAGGTCGAAGCCTTTTGGGCGGAAGGCGACAACCTTTTGTGCGCAGTCAATTACGCTGAAATCGTTGCCAAATTGGCCGAACGCGGCATAGTTGATGCCGAAATTGCGACGGTACTCGAGGGCATTCCAATCGACGTCATCCCATTCGACCGGCGCTCTGCACACCAGGCAGGACTACTGCGTCCGGCGACGAAGGCGCTCGGACTGTCGCTGGGGGACCGTGCATGCCTGGCACTCGGAATAATCCGTGAAGCGCGTGTGGTGACGGCCGACCGCGGCTGGAAAAAGGTCACGGGGGTCGATGTCGAAGTCGAAGTCGTACGATAAGTGAAGGCGTCGACTCGATTTCGCCGATTCCTTACTTCATCGTAAGGTAAACCAGGGCCACCCAATGACCACCGCAACCATCACCAGCAAGGGGCAGATAGCGATCCCTGCCAACGTTCGCCAGTCTCTCAATGTCGCTGTGGGAGACCGGGTCGAGTTCGTCCAGCTGGAACCAGGACAGTATCTTTTTGTCGCTGCAAACCGCTCCGTGACGGAGCTCAAAGGCATGTTTGGCAAGGCAAGGACGGTTGTGTCCATCGACGAGATGTATCGGGTCATCAAGTCGCGGGGAGCCTCTGCGGGATGATTGGACTGGATACCATCGTGCTGGTGCGCTACATCATGCAGGATGATCCCAGGCAGGCGACGAAGGCGAGCACGCTTGTCGAGTCCCTGACTCCCACAGAGCCCGGGTTTGTAACCCTCGTCACCGTCGTGGAGTTGTTTTGGGTGCTGACCGCCAGCTATGACCTGTCCCGGGTGCAGGTCGTCACGCTGTTTGATGCGTTGATGCGGACAAAGCAGTTGCTGGTCGAGCAGGCCGACCAGGTGCTTCGCGCCCTGCGCGTGTATGGCGCGGGTTCGGCAGATTTCCCCGATTGTCTGATTGAGCGAACTGCCAGGGCGGCGGGCTGCCACAAGGTCAGGACGTTTGATGTCGGCGCTTCCAGGCAAGCTGCAATGACGCTGATCGGTTGAAAGTCAGGCGCCGCGCAATCAGCGATTCGGCCACACCAGCGGAAACAGCGCGTCGTTCATCTCAGCCCCATCTGGCAGGCGTTGCTCCAGGGCCGGAAACGGCGGCGAGGTGCGCCAGGGCCGCACCGCGTGGCGGGCATCGTCGCCCAGGTAACGTGCCGAGAAAACCCGCCGTCGCGCTCCCGGCCCGGTGCCGCTGCTGGCGTGCAGCGTGAGCATGTGAAAGGCCAGCACGTCGCCTGGTTCCAGCGCCCAGCCGAGTTGGCGAAAGCGTTTCGGGTCGCCGTCGATATCGGGCAATTCTTCCAGCTCGCCGTCAGGGAACCACCTGGCTTGCGCGTCGCGGAAAGTGCGCGGCATGTACCACGTACCGGCATGCGACCCTGCCACGAAGCGCAGCGTGCGCTCCAGCGGAACCGGGTCCACCGGGATCCAGAAGCTTACGTTCTGCCGGCCGCCGACGTTGTAGTACGGCTGGTCCTGGTGCCAGGGTGTGGGCTGGCGTGTATCCGCCTCCTTGACCAGCATATGGTCGTGGTACAGGCGCACGGTGCGGCTGCCCATCAACTTCGCACTGACAGCCGGCAATGCCGAATCCAGCAGAATCTGGCGGTAGTGCGGGTTGTCCTGCCAAGTGCAAAAGTCCTCCACAAAGAGGCCCGGGTCGTCTGGCTCGCTGGCGATCAGTGCCAGCGGGCTGGGGTGGGCCAGGTTGTGCTCGATGCCACGCGCCAGCACCCCCACGTCACGCGCTGTCAGCAACTGGCGCAGCAGCACGGCGCCGTCGCGCGCGAAATCATGCACAGTGTGCCCTTCCAGACCCGGCAATTGCGCAGGGTGGCCTTGGCGCGTCATCAAGGGTTCGTGAAAATCTTCCCGGGGTTCATCAAATTGCCCGGATCGAGCGCCTGCTTAAGCAACCGCATGACGGCGACACCCTCACCATGCTCCGCCTCCAGGTACTTGATCTTGCCCAGCCCGATGCCGTGCTCGCCGGTGCAGGTTCCGTCCATCGCCAGCGCCCGGTGGATCAAGCGCTCGTTCAGGCGCTCGGCCTCGGCCAGTTCCCGCGGATCGTCACGCATGACCCGAAAGCCGAGGTGGAAGTTGCCGTCCCCTACATGGCCCACCAGCGGCGCCTTGAGAAAACTGCCTTTGAGGTCCTCCTTCGATTGCAAAATGCACTCGGCCAGCCGGGAGATCGGCACGCACACATCCGTGGCCCAGATCTCGCAGCCGGGGCGCATGGCCTTGCTCGCGTAGGTGACGTCGTGGCGGGCCTTCCAGAGCGCATTGCGCTCCTCGGGACGGGTGGCCCAGGTGAAGGCGCCGCCACCATGGTCGCTCACCAGCGCCTGCACCAGCTCGGCCTGTTCTTTCACGGCGGCATCGCTGCCATGGAACTCGATGAACAAGGTGTCCTTCAGCGGAAGGTTCATTTTGGAATAGTGGTTGATCGCGTCCACCGCATCCGGGTCGATGAGCTCGATGCGCGCCACCGGGATTCCCAACTGTATGGTCTGGATCACGGCATTCACCGCGCTGCCGATGTCTTCGAACGAGCACACTGCCGCCGCCATCGCCTCCGGGATTCCATACAGCCGCACGGTCACCTCGGTGATGATGCCCAGCGTCCCCTCGGAGCCGACAAACAGGCGTGTAAGGTCGTAACCCGCCGCCGACTTGCGAGCCCGCCGTGCGGTGCGGATGATGCGTCCGTCGGCCAGCACCACCGTGAGTGACACCACGTTCTCGCGCATGGTGC
>JAJAZK010000048.1 GCA_026785765.1 Rhodoferax sp.
ACACATAGATATGGTCTTCAAAGATGCCCTGCCCGCTGTCACCAGACAGGTCGCGTTGCCAGGCCAGCAACTGGCGCAAGACCGCGATCTTGGCATCGTATTGCCCGCCCGCCGACACGCTGGCGTAGCCCTTGGTCCCCGCCTCCTTGTACACCCAGTGCGCCGCCACCCCGTGCTCTGCATGGTCGTGCATGGCCTGGGTGCGGATCTGGATCTCGATGGCTTGCGCAGACTGGTCCCGCACAACGGTGTGCAGCGACTGGTAACCGTTGGCCTTCGGTTTGGCCACGTAATCGTCGAACTCGTGCGCCACCGGCGCAAAGTGGTTGTGGACATGACCGAGTGCCTGGTAACAGTCGGACACCGAGGCGACGATGATGCGCAGCGCGCGGACGTCGTAGACCTGCTCGAAACCCAGCGACTTGCCACGCATTTTGCGCACGATGCTGTAGATATGTTTCGGCCGACCCTGCACTGTCGCCGTCACACCGTCGGCCTGCAAGGCTGCCTGCAGGTCGCGCCGTAGAGTTTCGACACCGGATTCACGCAGGGCGCGTTTCTGGTCCAGCAGGCGCGCCACCTCGCGGTAGGTGTCGGGTTCGAGAAAACGGAAAGCCAGGTCGTCCAGTTCCCACTTGATCTCCCAGATACCCAGGCGGTTCGCCAGCGGCGCAAACACCTGCAGCGACTCGCGCGCCAAACTGGGCGGCACCGGCAACTTGGTCGCAGCAAAATGGCGCAGCGTCTGCAGGCGCGACGCCAGGCGCAGCATCACCACGCGCAGGTCGCGCGAAAAGGCCAGCAGCATCTTGCGGATGTTTTCGGTCTGTGCGGCCGCAGTCTGTGCCATCGGTGGCGCCACCCCACCCGGGCTGGCGCCGTGGCTGACCGTGCGTGCCTGGCGCTGCACACGCACCAGCTTGGTGGTTTCCATTGCCAATGCCGCCAGATTGGCACCGAAGGCCTTGGCGATCACGTCCTGGGGTTTGTTCAAATGGTCACAGGCATACACCAGGTAACTCGCGGCCTGCATCACCTCCGAACCGCCAATGGACTTCAGGATGGCAGCCACGGCATCGGCATGGGCGAGCGTGTTTTCGCCGGTGTCGAGCGCCTCCGCCGCGATCAGCGGCTCGGCAAAGCCGCGCGCACGCACCAGCAGCTGCGGCTGGTTGGGCGGCTCCAGCGCCGTTGCCACGGCCAGCGGCAACAAATGCGCCGACGCCTGCTCCGCCGGTTGGCTTTTCATGGAATCCAGTCGGCCGAGTCAGCCCAGCAGAAACTGCGCGACGCAATCAATCTGGTCCGCCGCCACCAGCGTCGGCGCGTGACCGACACCCGCAAATTGCACCACCTGCGCGCGCGGGCCACGCTGTGCCATGGCGTCGGCTGTCGCAACCGACAGCGTGTCCGAGTCCGCACCCCGGAGCAAAAGGGTGCGCGCGTGAATGTTGTCGTACAGCTGCCACAGCCGCGCCTCGCCCTGAATCGACGACTCGCGCGTGATGCTGCGAAACGGCACGGCGATGGCCGGGTCGTAATGCAGGGTCAGGCTGGGCGCATCGTCTGCCAACGGTCTGACCATGTGGCGCGAGAGGTCCAGCCATTGCTGCGGCGTATGGGGTCCGAAGCCGGCGGAAATCGCCAGCATCGCCGCGGCCGCTTGTTCCAGCGTGGCAAAGCGGCCGGTCTGCCCCAGATAAGTTCCGATCCGCTCGATCACTGCCCATTGAATGGCGGGGCCAACATCGTTGAGCACGAGGCGGCGCACCGGCACCGGCAATGGCAAGCCAAGCTGGCCGCACAGCACCATACCGATCAAGCCACCCATGCTGGTGCCGACCCAGTCCAGCGTCTTGGGTTTGAGCTCCGCGAGCAGGGCCAGCATGTCGGCGGCATAGTTCGGGATCTGATACCCCATAGGGTCTTTCAGCCAGTCGCTGCGGCCGCGCCCGACCACATCCGGGCAAACCACCCGGATCGGTGCCGACGAGCGAGCGCACAGGGTGCGCGCCAAGGTGTCGAAGTCACGCCCCTGGCGCGACAGCCCATGCGTACAGACGACTACATGGCTTGCCGCCACGTCACCCCAGGACCAGTAGGCCATGCGGTGTCCGCCATCGGCGGCGGGGCATTGGACGAAATACAGTTCGGGTTCGAGGGCGGCCATGGCGGGTGAGCGGACAGTTGGAACGAAGGTTGCTGCGCAGGATAATCCGGCAACTGCATCGTAAATCAATTGAGGGATCAATATGCTCCAGGGGAAAACAGCACTCGTCACCGGATCGACCAGCGGCATCGGGCTGGGCATCGCCAAGGCCCTGGCCCAGCAGGGGGCGAGCATCGTCCTCAACGGCTTCGGTGACGTCGAAGGCCCCAAGGCCGAGGTCGCCAAGGCTGGCGTGCGCGTCGGATACCACGGCGCCGACATGGGCCAGCCAGGCGAGATCGAAGCCATGATGTTGTATGCGGCGCGGGAGTTCGGGCGCGTCGACATCCTGGTGAACAATGCCGGCATCCAGCATGTGTCGCGCATCGAGAGCTTCCCGCCCGAGCGCTGGGACGCCATCATCGCCATCAACCTCTCCAGCGCATTCCATGCCACGCGGCTGGCCCTGCCGGCGATGCTCTCTGCCAACTGGGGCCGCATCATCAATATTGCATCCGTACACGGTCTGGTGGCATCGGCCGAAAAATCCGCCTACGTCGCCGCCAAACACGGCATCGTCGGCCTGACCAAGGTCACTGCGCTGGAGAACGCCACCAGCGGCGTGACCTGCAACGCAATCTGCCCCGGCTGGGTGTTGACACCACTGGTACAAAAACAGGTCGAAGCACGCGCTGCGGCCAAAGGCGTCGACAACACCGAGGCGACACGCCAGCTGCTGGGTGAGAAAGAGCCCTCGATGCAGTTCACCACACCCGAGGAACTCGGCCAGCTGGCCGTGTTCTTCTGCTCGCCTGCTGGCAACAACGTGCGGGGTGTCGCCTGGAACATGGATGGGGGATGGGCAGCGCAATAGAACCGACAGCGGCCGATGGCAGCATTTATCGGCTGCTGGCCGACGCGGTGCTGTTGCTGCACCTGGGCGTTGTCGTCTTTGTCGTGGCCGGCCTGCTGCTGGTGCTGGCGGGAAACTGGTGCGGCTGGAACTGGGTCAACCGGCTCTGGTTCAGGCTGCTGCACCTGGCGGCCATCGCAGTTGTCGCGGCGCAAGCCTGGTTCGGCGTAATCTGCCCACTCACCACGCTGGAAATGTGGCTGCGCCACAAAGGAGACTCACTCACCTACCAGGGGGGCTTTGTCGAACACTGGATGCAAAGGCTGCTCTACTACGAGGCCCCGACCTGGGTCTTCACGCTTGCCTACACCCTGTTCGGTCTGCTGGTGCTGCTGGTGTGGTTTTACTTTCCTCCGACCCGGGCGGCAAAGAAGGGCCGACCAGACTGAACCACGAGCCACACTTTTCCGTTCAGCATGTCGGGCGACGCCGGGTGGCTCAGGCAGACGGCGGCTGCAACTTTTTCCAGGCCTGGAAGCCACCGGCCACCGACAAAGCCTTGGGGTACCCCAGCGAGCGCAGGATCGTTGCGGCGCTCAGGCTACGGCGCCCGCTGTTGCAGATGCATAACAGCAGATGGTCGCGCCCATGGTGCAAACGGTTGATCATGGTAAAGAACGACTTGGCATCTATTTCCTTGGGAGTGCCAGCGTCCAGAACCTCCTGCTCGTCTTCGCTCAGCGCGTCACCAAGCATGACTTTGACCTCGAACATCGGGATATGCACGCTGCCCGGAATCCCCCCCTTCATTTCGATCTCGAACGACTGCCGGATGTCGATCAACGTGGCCAGTCCGAGTTCACACATCTCCATTGCAGTGGGCAATGTAATCTCAAGCGGTGTGTCGGCATTGGCCGACGTCGGTTGCGGGTCGTTCATGTGAGGGGTCCGGTGCGGGTAGGTTCGGCTCAATCAATGCGTAGCGACAGTGTTTGCCATCCGACCCGGCAACTGCCCACGCGCAGTTGCAACGTGCCGCAGCCGCTGAACATCAGGGACAGAGACTTTTCGCGCGCATTGCCATTGGTCCAGGGCATGAAGATGCTGATGCCATGGTGCAGGCCCATGCCCCAGCCCGACAGGTGCCCGACTTCGATCACGGACTCCCCCGGCGCCTGCAGCGTCACCCCATCACACTGCATGGTCAGCCGCAACGGTTCTACGTGTGTCAGTTCCTTCGCCGAGGCCAGTCCATGGGTGCCGAGATAACCACCATTGACCACGCGCAGCCGCAGCCTGGTCAAGCCGCCGTCAAGCTTGTCGCTCCCCAGCAACTCGAAGCCGACCTGGGGCAACATGGACGCGACGCGCAGAAATGCCGCGCTCTGGTCAGCACAGGTCTGGGCCAGCTTGTGGTAGGGCGGGTTACTGATACCGACGCGCCCGTCGAAGCCACCCACCTCCACCTCGCCCAATTGCGGGTGTGCGACCTTGCGCCATTGCTTGAAGATGCGCCCCTGGTTGTGCTCGCGGTCCATCTTCCACAAGGCCAGAAAGTCCTTTCGGGTGAGATGGGTGTAATGTTCCACGAAGCGTTTCCTGGGCATGGTGCCGAGTTGCGCAAACAGGTCCCACAACTCGACCACATAGGCCAGGCAACCGCGCTGGTGGTAGGCCCATTCCGACAGGTTGCCATGCAACGGTTTGTCAGGCTTGTAAAGAAACTCGTGGAAAGAACTGACGGTCGGGTAGCCCGTGTGCTCGGTCATCCAGGCCTCCACCTGGCGGTACATCGCCAGGTCGGTCTGGTCCATCTTGCTGTCCGGATGGTGGCCCAACGGGCGTATCGCCACACCACCAAAGGTGTGCAAGTTGAGCCAGACAAAGATGTTGGGGTGGCGGATCGCAAAATCCATCACCGCCCGTGATTCGGGCGCACTGCCGGGAAAGTGGCCAGCACCTTCCTGCTCATGCTCGGGCTTCCAGTCGTGCGCGAAGTTGCGGTTCAGGTCGTACACGTTGTCGGACAGGAAATGCGGATCCGGGATACGCAGGCCATCAAAGTTGACGATATGCCCCTCTGGATACAGCTTGTAATACGGCGGCGGGTCCTCCGGCCCCCGTGGCACCATCACCGGCGGGCTCAGCGGTACACCATCGTCGTCGAGCAGTTCGACCAGTTCCCCATGTGGGTCTTGCTGGCGCATGTGGGTCATCTCGCCGTCACCGTCAACGTCGGACGCCTGCCAGTAGGCATGCGACAGGTTCGGCCGGTCGTTTACCGGACTTGACCGTACATAGTGTCCAGTTTTCAGGATCGCTTCTGCGCCATCGGGCGACAGGCGCGGCGCCACATAAAACAAAGTGTTGCGGATTGCATCGGCCATGTGCGATGGCAAGGGCTTTCCGCCCGCCGTGTTGCTGCCCCCATAGATGGCGATCACGTCCTGCGCGATGGCCAGCGCCACACTGGTACCGCAGACCTCGGTGGCGTGCATATTGCCGTCGATCCAGACGGCGGGGCGCTGCATCTCGGGGTTGCGACCGATCGTCAGCAGCAAAATGTCCTGGCCCAGGGCACTCAGGCCAAGCGTAGAGAGGCCAACGAATTCAGGATGGGCTGTTGCCCACGCGGCGAGTTGCGAGGCGAGTTGCTGGTTATCGAGGTAGTGGTCACGAAACATGGCGTGTCAAATCAACCTCAAAATGAAAGAAAGACCGCCAGTGTATGGGTTGCCACACCATCGTATTCCCTAGGTTGAAACCAGGCATGCCCTGTGCATAATTCTTGCTAGCCATGGTTTAGGGCCTGCCAATTGGCAGTCGCGACCAGTTGGCATGCGCCAATTCGGTGCACAAATCGGTTTGCGACGAGCTGCATGAGAACTTGAACTGAGCCCACGAGAGTTATTGATTGTCCGCAATGCCAGAAAACATCACACCTGTGTTGCAGGTTAATCAGCTGAGTACGCGTTTTCGCACGCGTGGCGGTGACGTCCATGCGGTGAACTCCGTCAGTTTTGAGCTCAAACCCGGCGAGTTGCTTGGCGTAGTGGGCGAAAGCGGGTCGGGCAAATCCGTCACCATGATGTCGCTGCTGGGTCTTTTGCCCAGCCCACCGGCCTTGGTCAGCGGTGGCTCGGTGATGTTTGACGGCGTGGATCTGCTGCGCTGTACGACCGAACAATTGCGCCGGATCCGGGGTGCACGCATCGGGTTCATCTTCCAGGACCCGATGACTTCCCTCAACCCGGTGTTTACCGTGGGTTACCAGATCATGGAGCCCCTGCGTGAGCATATGGGCCTGGACAAAGCAGGCGCCGCCAAACGCGCACAGGAACTGCTGGAACTGGTGGGTATTCCGGACGCCGGCCGCCGCATGGGGGACTTTCCGCACCAGTTCTCCGGTGGCATGCGCCAACGCGTGATGATCGCCATCGCACTGGCCTGCGACCCCAAGGTGCTGATCGCAGACGAGCCAACCACCGCGCTCGACGTGACGATCCAGGCGCAGATCCTTGAGCTGGTGCGCGAGTTGCGGACCAAGCTGGGGATGGCAATTGTCTGGATCACCCACGACCTGGGCGTGATAGCCGGCATTGCCGACCGCGCCATGGTGTTGTATGGCGGACAAATTGTAGAAATGGCGCCCGTGACCGAACTGTTCGCACGCCCCTTGCACCCCTACACGCGTGCCCTGCTCAAGACGGTGCCGCGCCTGAAAGGTCCACGGGCGGCGAAACTGGAGGTCATCGAAGGCCAGCCACCCATCATCAAGGCGCAGCCCTCCGCGTGCGCATTCCGCGCCCGGTGTTCGGTGGCGATGGAGCGCTGCTCGCGTGAAAACCCGTTACGGTTGCAGGTAGGGCCGGAACACGATGTCGCCTGTTTCTGGGATCCCGCCACCGGGAAAGAGCGCCATGCTTGACGCGACCCACTCCGCCAGCAGCGCCACACCAGCCGCAGGCAATGGCGGCACCGCAAATGCGCCCCCCTTGGTGCAGGTGCGCGACCTGAAGATGTATTTCCCGATTTATTCCGGCCTGTTGCGTCGGCACACGGGCAACGTAAAGGCAGTGGACGGTATCAGTTTCGAAATTCCGGCTGGCGAGACACTGGGACTGGTGGGCGAGTCCGGCTGCGGCAAGACCACCGCCGGGCGCGCCATGTTGCGCCTGTACGAGCCGACATCGGGAAAGGTCATCATCAACGGACACGACGTGATCGCCCTCGAACCCGAAGCCTTGCGGCGCATCCGGCCCACCATGCAGATGGTGTTCCAGGATCCGCAGGCCAGCCTTAATCCGCGCATGACGGTGGCCGCGATCATCGGTGAACCGCTGCTTGAGCACACCAAGATGAATCCGGCCGGGCGCCGCGAGCGCACCTATGAGCTGCTCGATCAGGTCGGGCTGAACCGCAATTTCGCCAATCGTTATCCACACGAGTTCTCGGGTGGCCAGCGCCAGCGCATCGGCATTGCGAGAGCCCTGGCCCTGAATCCCAGGTTCATCGTCTGTGACGAGCCGATTGCCGCTCTCGACGTGTCGATCCAGGCGCAGGTGGTAAATCTGCTGGAAATGCTGCAGCAGCGCCTGGGTCTGACCTACCTGTTTATCAGCCACGATCTGTCCATGGTGCGCCACATCGCCAACCGAGTCGCCGTGATGTACCTTGGCCGTATTGTCGAGCTCTCAGATCGCGAATCGCTCTACGCAGACCCGAAACACCCCTACTCCCAGGCGCTCCTGTCCGCCGTACCCGAGCCCGACCCGCAGACCGAATCGCGCCGCCAGCGCATCGTGCTCAGGGGGGATGTGCCGTCACCCGCCAACCCGCCCAAAGGCTGCGCCTTCAGCACGCGCTGTTCGCATGTGATGGCGCACTGCCGCGTTGCCGCCCCGGCACTGACCGAGATCGCGCCGGGTCGCCAGGTGGCATGCCCCCTGTTTACAAATAACCATACGATCGCCGAACCCACGGCGGCACATTGAGTCCCCCGATAACCCAAGTACCTGTTCCAGATAAAAGGAGTCAATCTTGAAACTACGTCATTCCCTCATCGCGCTGGGCGCACTTGTGGCATTGTCCCAAGGTGCCTATGCACAACGCGGCTCCAGCGGCAACGTCAACGTGCTGTACTGGCAGGCGCCATCCATCCTCAATCCTTACCTCTCAGGTGGGACGAAGGACCTGGAGGCATCCTCGCTGATCCTTGATCCGCTGATCAAATTCAACCAGAACGGCGAAATGATTCCGGCCCTGGCCGAGAGTGTGCCGACCGTCGCCAATGGTGGTTTCGCGGCCGACTTCAAGACCATCACCTACAAGCTGAAGCCTGGTCTGCGCTGGTCGGATGGCTCCCCGGTGACCTCCAGTGACGTGGTGTTCAGCTACGAGTATTGCACCGGCATCAAGGGCTGCGCGAAGGCGAATACCTTCACGCCGGTGGACAAGGTCGTCGCCGTGGACGCCCTCACGACGCGCATCACTTTCAAGACCGCCAAGCCCTATCCATACGACGTCTTCGGCGGCGCAACAGCGCCCATCATCCAGCGCGCGCAGTTCAAGGATTGCCTGGGTGACAAGGCACCCACCTGCACCAAGGAGAACTTCAATCCTGTCGGCACTGGCCCGTTCATGGTCAAGGAGTTCCGCCCGAACGACGTGATCCAGATGGTCGCCAACCCTAACTACCGCGATCCGGCCAAACCTGCGTTTGCGACACTCACGCTCAAGGGTGGTGGCGATGCAGCCGCTGCCGGTCGCGCTGTGATGGAAACCGGCGAGTTCGACTACGCCTGGAACCTGCAACTTGCACCCGACGTGTTGGCGCGAATGGCGCGCGGCGGCAAGGGCAAGACTGTTGTTGCTTTCGGCACATTGGTTGAGCGGATCGAGATGAACCTGACCGATCCCGCAGCCAAACACGGTGACCTGCGCTCCACGACCAAGTTCCCGCATCCGTTCCTGACCGATGTGCGGGTCCGCAAGGCCCTGTCGATGGCAATCGACCGCGCCACGCTGGTCGAGATCGGTTATGGCGCGGCCGGTCGCCCGACCTGCAATATCGTTCCAGGGCCCCCGGCCTTCGCGTCAAGCAATACTGAATGCATCAAACAGGATATGGCCGGTGCCAAAGCCTTGCTTGAACAGGCCGGCTGGCGTGTCGGCGCGGACGGCGTGCGTGCCAAGGACGGCATGAAACTGGAACTCAACTACCTCACGTCGACGAATGCGGTGCGCCAGAACTTTCAGGCGCTGATCAAGCAGTGGTGGACCGAGCTCGGAGTGAAAACCGAACTGCGCAACGTTTCCGCCTCGGTCTTCTTCGGTGGTGACGCAGGCTCGCCAGACACGTTCCAGAAGTTTTACGCCGACGTGGAAATGTATGCCAACAACTTTGACGGCACCGATCCGGAGAACTATCTGGGCAACCTGGTCTGCGACAAGATTCCGCGTCCGGAAACACAGTGGCAAGGCACCAACAACAACCGCTACTGCAACCCGGAATACGACAAACTGGTGAAAGAGATGTCTGCGACAGCAGGTGTGCCGCAGCGTGGCGCCATCGCCAAGCGCCTGAACGACATGGTGACCAAGGACAGTTATGTGGTCGTTCCGCTGGTTGACCGTGCCCGTATCTCGGCACACGCCAACTCGCTCGGTGGTATTGTTCTGAACACTTGGGACAGCGAGCTCTGGAACGCTGCGGACTGGTTCCGCGTCAAGTAAGCACTGCCGGGTCGGGGTGTCTGGTCCGGCGTCGGGCCGCCAGACACTCCGCGCGGTAGCGGCATCAAGCCAAGGGCCCGGGTCTTGGCATTCTTCCCATCATCCCAAGCGCGCATGTTCACCTATACGCTTCGCCGACTATTGCTCGCCGTACCCACGGTGCTGGTGATCAGTCTGGTCATCTTCATGTTGCTGGAGCTGGCTCCAGGTGACCCGATGGCCGACATGCCGCTGACGATTCCGCCCGAAGTTCGGGCCAAGATGCGCGAGGCACTGGGTCTGGACCAGCCCTCTTACGTGCGTTACCTGTTGTGGCTGAAACAATTCTTCTGGGTGGAGCCGCTGCACCTGATCGACATCTGGTTTGGCACCAGTTATGGTGAAGGAATGCAGCGCGTCGTCTCCTGGCAAACCCGCAGCCCGGTGGTGGATCTGATCGCGCAACGCCTGCCGCAAACCCTGTGGGTCGTGGGCATGGGTTACTTCATCGGCGTCTCGCTGGCAATCCCGATTGGTGTGTTGTCCGCTTACAAACAGTACAGCTGGTTTGACCAGCTCGGCACTTTTGTGTCGATGATCGGGTTTTCGGTACCCACATTTTTCACTGGCGTGTTGCTGATCGTGGTGTTCTCGGTCACCCTGAACTGGTTGCCGTCCATCTACGATACGACGCTGGTCGTTAATTCCTGGAGCACCTTTGTGCTGCAGGTCAAGCAGATGATCATGCCGATCATGGTGCTCGCGCTGTTCAACGCAGCCCAGATCAGCCGCTTCATGCGCGCCTCCATGCTCGACAACCTGCAGCAGGACTATGTGCGCACCGCGCGCGCCAAGGGCATGACCGAGAAGGTCGTGGTGCTGCTGCACGTCCTGCGCAACTCGCTGATCCCGGTGGTCACCGTGATTGCACTTGGTGTGCCGTCGATCTTTGCCGGCGCCATCATCACCGAGCAGGTGTTCAAGGTCAACGGGCTGGGCCAGTTGCTGATCAACGCCATCCAGTCCAACGACCTGCCCATGGTGCAGACGCTGACCTTCATTTTTGCCGTTTTGATCGTTACCTTCAACCTGATTGCCGACGTGTTGTACGGCATCCTCGACCCGCGGATCCGTTATGACTGAAGGCGCTGTGAAACCCATGGCGGTGGACCAGGCGGACCGCCCGCCGCGAAACCAGTGGCTTAATGTCTGGGACCAGTTCAAGACCCACAAGGGGGCACTGGTCGGGGCCGCCGTATTCCTGACGATCCTGATCTTCGTGATGATCGGTCCCCTGGTGTGGAAGACCGACCCGGGCTACGCCAACCTGCTGATGCGCAACAAGGTGCCGGGCTGGCAGTACCCGTTCGGCACCGACGAACTCGGACGCGACCTGTTTGCGCGCATGATGGCTGGCGGCAAGGTGTCGCTCGCGGTGGGCCTGACGGCCATGTCCATCGCCGTCATGCTGGGCACCTTGATCGGTGTGACCGCCGGTTTCTTCAAGGGGCTGGACGGCATTCTGATGCGCCTGACCGACCTGTTCCTGGCGCTGCCGCTGCTGCCGCTGTTACTGGTAATGGTGATGCTGTTTCGCGAATCGCTTGCCACGCGGCTGGGCCCGGAGGCGGGAATCTTCATCCTGATGGTGATATCCATCGGTGCCACTTCGTGGATGCAAACGGCGCGCATCGTGCGCGGCGAGGTGCTGGCGCTGCGCGAGCGGGAGTTTGTGCTGGCCGCGCGCTCGATCGGCGCGCCGCCGGTGAAGATGATCCTGCGCCACATCCTGCCCAACACCCTGAGCCCCATCATGGTCGCCGCCGCGCTGGGCATTGCCAGCGCCATCATCGTCGAGAGCGCACTGTCCTTCCTGGGCATGGGTTTCCCGCCCGACTTCCCGACCTGGGGGCGGCTGCTGTTTGACGCGGTCGACCACTTGCAGGACCACCCGAACCGCGTGCTGCTGCCGGGAATCGCGATCTCACTGACCGTGTTATCGGTGAACTACATCGGCGACGGGCTACGCGACGCGCTCGACCCGCGGATTCGCGGACGCTGATGTGTTCGTCGCGGTGGCCGTTTGTCGGGCCAATCGAGGTGACGCAAACTGCTTCCTTCACCAAAGTGGATAGAGCCAACGGCTGCGAAGCCCTGCTCGAATTGCGGAGCCCGATCGCAACGTGCATGGGGCAACCCGCAGTCGTCAGCCAAACTGCGTCGGGGGTGTTGCCCTGACAGGTGCAGTGCAGGCAAAGCCCGTAATTCGAAGGTGCACACACCGCGCCGGACAGAGAGCCCCGTGTGACCGCAGCATGCCCACCGATACCGTGACGGCGATCCAGATCAGGTCTGCCCGATGTCGGGGGCGCTAACCTATACCGCGACGCGCCATTGTCCGACAGTCACCATGGGGACGTTGTATCACCATCGGTACTGTCCAGCTTGTGGACTGACTCTCTTCACGGATTGGGAGTAACTACACGTGACATCAAAACATGACAAGCGATGGTGGGCGACACATGAAAGCCGACCTGCGGTCCCACAGGCCGGTGTCACGGGCCGCTCCCGGCTACATTACCAGCCGCAATGCCGGGACGAAGATCAGATCGTCGGGATATGTTGCCGTGCGCTGGAGAGCAACGGCCAGTTGCCCGGCAAAGCCCTTCCCGTTCGATCATGAAAAATTC
>JAJAZK010000049.1 GCA_026785765.1 Rhodoferax sp.
ACCCAGGCCGCCGACAAATGCTCGATGGTCTCGCTGATGTTCCAGATCAACTTGGAAACCCGGCTGCGTTGGCGCTCGGACCCGTTGACCTGCAGGAAGATTTCCGCCTGCGCGACATCGCCAGCCTGGGCTGCCGGAGTGATTGGTCCAATCGGCGCTGACTGGTCGAAGGCCTTGCCGATGCACCAGGGGCGACCTTGTTTCTTCATGTCGTTTTGCAGGTCGCGCCGTGTCATGTCCAGCCCGACTGCATAACCAAAAACATGCTGCAATGCGTTTGCCGTCAGGATGTTTTTGCCGCCAGTGCCGATGGCCACCACCAGTTCGATCTCGTGGTGCAGGTTTTGGGTCAGACTTGGGTAGGCCACACTGGCGGTTTGACCGGGATCAACCACCACGATGGCGTCGGCTGGTTTAAGAAAGAAGAACGGTGGCTCGCGCCCGGTAAAACCCATCTCCTTGGCGTGATCCTCGTAGTTGCGACCGACGCAATAGATGCGGTGCACGGCAAAGCGCTCTTCGCGCCCTACAACCGGAACGGATACGACGGGCGCAGGCGGAAACACAAAACGCATGGTGATCCCAGGACGCAAGGTTGAAATCAGGATGACCTGGTGACCAGCTCGAAGTGTTCTACGCTGGGCTGGCTTGCGAAAAAAGGGCCTACGATGGCGCGCCACTGCGGGAACAGTGCCGACTCCCGGAATCCAACCGTGTGGTCTTCCAGCGTGTCCCAGAAAATCTGCAGGATGTACCGTTCGCTGTGCTCGAGCCCGCGGTTGACGTTGAATCCCTGGAATCCCTTCGCGCGGCTGATCACAGTTTTCAGGCCATGTTCGAGGGCTTCTTCAAAGGCGGCGTTGTCACCGGCACGGATGCGGATGTCAGCTAGTTCGAGAATCACGGGGCTTACTCCTCAAGGGCGGACTGGATCTGCAACAGCTCGCTGCGGCCATCGGCGTGCGTGGCGAAACGTCTGGGCTGCTTGCCATGCACCGGCGCGCTGTCGCTCCAGGGCCAACCGCCGAACTCCGTGCGCTGGTAGTCCGCAAAAGCCTGGTGGATTTCGGCCTGCGTATTCATGACGAACGGCCCGTATTGCGCAACCGGCTCGGCGATCGGCTTGCCCTGCAACACCAGCATCTCCGAGGCTTCGGAGCCGTTGTACAGCAGCAGGTCCGCGTCGCAGCGCAGTTCCAGCGCAGCATTTTCAGACACCGCCTGGGCACCGATGGTCAGTCCTCGACCCTTGAAAAAATACAGGCAGCGGCAGGTATCCGATCCGACGGCTGCTGGCAGCGTCCAGGTCGCATTGGCTTGCATCCGAATGGTCCAGATCGCCAGATCAGAGCCCGGTTGCGCCGCCCAGGAGTCGGGCGGCGGCGCCAGTGGGGCGCCCATGGCGGGATCACGAAAGGCGCCGGCAATGCACGAAACGTGGGTCACCAGGCCCTTTTGATCGTGGAATGCATGGTGTGGTATCTGTTCAGACCAGAACATGGTGAAACGAGGTTCCACCATCTTGTGGCTGGACGGCAGGTTGAGCCAGATCTGGAACAGTTCCAGCCGGTTCGGACGATCCCGATCGAGCAGCGGAAACATCTCGGCATGCACGATGCCGCGCCCGGCCGTCAGCCATTGCACATCGCCACCCCCGAAACGGGCCGTTGCTCCGAGTGAGTCGGAGTGGTCTATGAGGCCCTCGCGCACGATGGTCACGGTTTCGAAGCCGCGATGGGGATGGGACGGGAAACCCGGCACCGTGGTCCCGTGGTACATGCGCCAGCCGTCCTTGCCGGCGAAGTCCTGTCCAAGGTCACGACCGTCCAGCGGTGCGTCTGGTCCCAACTTTGCATTGCCACGCGGGTACGCGTCGTCGTGGTACACGCAGAATAGAAAAGGGTCCATGGTGGGCCACCGGAAGCCCAGCGGCTGGATGCCCAGAATCGGCTGTTTTGTCATCTTTGGATTGGGATGGTCATAGTCACGCGCTGAGTCTACGACGATTTCCACGGCGCTCGGCGCAGGCTCCAGAAGCGGCTGAAATGCGCACTTCTCCGATTCGGTTTTGTCCTCGGCTGTGTCGTGGCGCACCGCGTCTCCAGGCCCGATGCGGGTCGTCTCTGCAGTCCGTTCGGTCCTCAGGAATGCATGGCACGTGCGAGTTGCGCCGCACATATCCCGACGGCTGCATTGGCCTCCTCGAGTACCCGGCCCATGGTGATGAAACCATGGATCTGGCGCTCGAAGCAGACATGGGTGGCGCGGTTGCCAGCCTGCGTCAGGCGCTGCGCGTACTGCAGACCTTCGTCGCGCAGCGGGTCGAAGCCGGCGGTCAACACGAATGCGTCGGGCAGGCCGGACAGGTCCGGATGCAACAAGGGCGATGCGCGCCAATCAAGATCATGCGCCACGTTGTCAATGTAGTGGTCATGGAAGTAGGTCATGGTGTCGCGGGTGAGCAGGTAACCTTCGCCATTGCTGGTGTGCGAAGGTGCCCCGCGGCGCATGTCGGTGGCAGGGTAGATCAGTAGTTGAAAGACGAGCGGCAGGTCTGCCGCGTCGCGTACCGCAAGCGCCACCACGGCAGCCAGGTTGCCGCCGGCGCTGTCCCCGCCGACGGCGATGCGTTGGGGATCCAGACCCAGACGCGCGGCGTTGTCCCGGCACCAGTACGTAGCCGCAATGCAATCATCGACGGCACACGGGAAGCGGTGTTCCGGACCCATTCGGTAGTCGACCGCAAGCACCGCGCAGGCGGCGGCGTTTGCCAATTCGCGGCACAGGGTGTCATGGGTTTCGAGGTCGCCGATGGTCCAGCCCCCGCCGTGGTAGTACACCAGCACCGGCAGGGGCAGCGCAGCGTCGACGTGACGCGGCAAAACGGGTTTGATCAGCCGCAGCCCGATCGGTCCGTGGGGCCCGTTCGCCTGCAGATCGAGTGACTGGGCCACCACCGGAGGATCGGGTTGTGTCAACGAGCGCCGCTCCCGGTACATGCGACGCGCATCGGCGGGTGTCAGTGTATGGGTCGGCGCAACGCCGTTGTCGCGCATGAAGTCAAGCAGGGCGCGGGCATTCGGATGCAGCATCGTGGACTCTGGAAAAAAGTGGCAGCAACGGACATCGGTAGCCCGAATGATCGATCGAGTTTAGCCTGCCGCCACGGTCTTTGGGTTTATGCTTGCGGCCATGAAGTTGCACAACTATTTTCGTTCGTCTGCCTCGTTTCGGGTGCGCATCGCGCTCTCGCTCAAGGGCCTGTCCTACGAGTATGTCGCGGTGCATATCGCGCGTGGCGAGCACAGGAGCGATGCCTACGCCGCTTTGGCCGCCGACCAGCTGGTGCCGCTGCTCGAATACGGTGCGCTCCGACTGTCGCAGTCCATGGCAATCATCGAATACCTGGACGAGACTTATCCGGTCCCTGCGTTGTTGCCCGCGGACGCGTTGGGTCGGGCGCGGGTGCGGGCGTTGGCGCAGAGCATTGCCTGCGAAATCCACCCGCTGAACAATCTGCGGGTACTGAAGTACCTGGTGCGAGAACTCAAAGCCGACGAAGAGGCGAAGAACACCTGGTACCGGTACTGGGTGCGTGATGGCTTGCTTGGTTTTGAGCGGCAACTCGCGCAGCAGGACCAATCCCGCTTCTGTTGGGGCGACACGCCAACCCTGGCCGACTGTTGCCTGGTGCCGCAAATTTTCAATGGTCGGCGTTTTGACTGCGATTTCTCGGGCCTGTCACGCACGATGGCGGTGTTTGATGCCTGCATGCGGCTCGACGCCTTTCAGGCGGCGCAGCCCTCGGCGTGCCCGGATTTTGAAGCCTGACCCGGATGGCCCTGCATCCCGACTGGCTGGTACCGGTGTGGCCAGCGCCACCCCATGTTCGCTCCGTGTTGACGACCCGAGCGGGCGGTGTGTCGAAGCCGCCTTTTGACAGTTTCAACCTGGGGCGACCAGTCGGTGACGAAGCCAGTGCCGTGGAAACCAACCGCCGGCGCTTGTGCGCGGCGATCGGCGCTTCGCCGGTGTTTCTCAGCCAGGTACATGGGATCGGCAGTGTCGAGTTGACCGGCCCGCCCGCAGTTGAAAGCGACCTCCTGATCGAGGCCGATGCCTGCGTGAGCGCTGCACCCGGCGTGGTCTGCGCGGTCCGCGCGGCCGATTGCCTGCCGCTGCTGTGGACCGATACCCAAGGCCAGGTCGTGGCTGCGACGCACGCAGGTTGGCGCGGCCTGGCCGCTGGTATCATCGAACGCAGCTTCGCGCATTTTGCGCAGGTTCTTGCGCGCCACAGCAATGGGGAAGATCATCCGGTTCTGGCAAACCGTACTCTGGCATGGCTTGGACCGTGTATCGGACCGCAGGCTTTCGAAGTCGGTCCAGAAGTCCGACAGGCCTTTCTTGCGACCGATCCTGGCGCGGGGCATTGCTTTGTGCCTTTGCCAGCCGGTAAATTCCTGGCTGACCTGCCGGCCCTGGCGCGGCGGCGTCTGCGTTCGCTCGGCGTGTCCCGGATCCATGGCAACGATAGTACGCGCGCCTGGTGTACGGTCAGCAATCCATCACGGTTCTTTTCGCATCGGCGCGACAGCGTTGCCCTTGGCGGCAGCGGACGCATGGCTGCCTGCATCTGGATCAACCAGCGCCGCGGTTTCGACTGATTGCGCCTCGCGCCGACGGATCGCCCGGCGTCTTGCCGGAGCTCCCATCAGATAGGCCAGAAGGCCCACCGGCAACAGGCCATACAGGACCAAGGTAACGATGGCGCCAAGCACGGTTCCATTGCTGTTGCTGGCTTCGGCCAAGGCCATCATGACGGTCACATACAACCAGGCGATAAGAACAATGTACATGGGTGTGCTTTTTTGAGGAATGTCAGTTTTGCGGCCGATGAAAGCTGAGATACTCCAGTGCTCGCCTGCAAAAAGTGATTCTCAGGAGACGCGGTGAACGACATCAACCCGGAATTCTGGCGCCAGTCCGTGGAGCAGATGCAGAAGGCATTTGTGAGCAATTGGACCACGACCATGCAGTCCTTGCAGGGACTGGTGCCTTCCGTTGCGGCACAGAACCCTGGCCTGCCCGCAGACGCCGCAGTATCACTTGCATTCTCGCCGCAGAAGTTGGCGACCCTGCAGAAACAGTACCTTAGCGAAGCCGCCGCGCTGTGGCAGCAAACGCTGCAAGCTGGGGCGCCGCTGTCAGACAAGCGCTTCAGCCATCAGACCTGGAGCAGCAACCCGGCGGCAGCGTTGTCCGCAGCCAGCTATTTGCTCAATGCGCGCACCTTGATGGGCATGGCGGAGGCGGTCGAATCCGACGAAAAGACGCGCTCCCGTGTCCGCTTTGCGG
Organism: Rhodoferax sp.; assembly: GCA_026785765.1. Classification (GTDB taxonomy): domain Bacteria; phylum Pseudomonadota; class Gammaproteobacteria; order Burkholderiales; family Burkholderiaceae_C; genus CAISIP01. Next base: position 5,359 of record JAJAZK010000049.1, read on the forward strand.
TGGAGCAATGGATGGCTGCCAGTTCGCCCAGCAACTTTCTGGCATTCAATGTGGAGGCACAACAAAAGGCCGTCGAAACCAAGGGTCAAAGTATCGCCAAAGGCCTGCAGAATTTGTGGTCGGACATCCAGCAGGGGCATATGTCGATGACCGACGAGCGGCTGTTCGAGGTCGGCCGCAACGTGGCAACGTCCGCGGGCGCGGTCGTCTTTGAAAACGAATTGTTCCAGCTGATCGAGTACAAACCCCTCACAGTAAAGGTTTTCGAGCGTCCATTCTTGCTGATCCCGCCCTGCATCAACAAGTTTTACATACTGGACCTGCAACCGGAGAATTCCTTTGTCCGTTACGCAGTGGAGCAGGGCCATCGCACTTTTGTGGTGAGCTGGCGCAACCCGGACGCCAGCCTGGCGACCAAGACTTGGGACAACTACATCGAACATGCGGCGATTCGGGCGATCAGCCTGACGCAAGAGATTGCCGGCAGCAAGACCATCAACGCTCTGGGTTTTTGTGTCGGCGGGACCATCCTGGCCACTGCGTTGGCGGTGCTGGCTGCGCGGGGCCAAAAGCCGGTTGCCAGCGCCACCTTCCTCACCACACTGCTGGACTTCCGCGATACCGGGATCCTGGACCTGTTTATCGACGAGGCGTTTGTCAAGTACCGCGAGGCGGAAATGGGCAAGGGCGGACTGATGAAGGGGGGCGATCTGGCTTCCACCTTTTCGTTCCTGCGCCCGAACGACCTGGTCTGGAATTATGTGGTGGGAAACTACCTCAAGGGTGAAACGCCGCCGCCGTTCGATTTGTTGTACTGGAACAGCGACGCCACCAATCTGCCAGGTCCGTTTTATACGTGGTACCTGCGCAATACCTACCTCGAGAACCGCCTGGTGCAGCCTGGAAAGGCCACGGTGTGTGGGGAAAAAGTCGATTTGCGCCGACTCGATCTTCCGGTCTACATTTACGGCTCCCGGGAAGACCATATTGTTCCGATTGGTGGTGCGTACGCGTCCACACAGCACCTGCCGGGCAAGAGGCGCTTTGTGATGGGCGCTTCTGGGCACATCGCAGGTGTGATCAACCACCCGTCAAAGAACAAGCGCAGCCACTGGATCGGTCCTGCCAACACGTTTCCGGCAACGGTCGAAGCCTGGATTGGCAGCGCCAAAGAGCACCCCGGCAGTTGGTGGCCGGACTGGGCGGCGTGGTTGAAAGCCCACGCTGGCAAACAGGTCGTCGCGCCAAAGTCATACGGGCGTGGAAAATTGAAAGCGATAGAGCCTGCGCCCGGACGTTACGTCAAGGCCCGTGCCTGAGATTCCAAAGCCTGCGTTCCTTTTAAGTTCTGGAGACACCATGGAAGATATCGTCATCGTTTCAGCAGCGCGTACTGCCGTTGGCAAGTTTGGCGGGAGCCTGGCCAAGGTACCGGCGCCAGAGCTTGGTGCTGCCGTGATCGCCGAGGTGCTCAAACGCAGTGGCCTGGCGGCGGACCAGGTCGGTGAGGTCATCATGGGGCAGGTGCTGGCGGCAGGGGCCGGTCAGAACCCGGCCCGACAGGCGTTGATGAAAAGTGGCCTGAACCAGGCCACCCCGGCATTGACGATCAATGCGGTGTGTGGCTCCGGGCTCAAGTCCGTCATGCTGGCAGCGCAGGCGGTAGCCTGGGGAGACAGCGATATCGTGATCGCCGGTGGCCAGGAAAACATGAGTGCCACGCCCCATGTGTTGATGGGTTCGCGCGACGGACAACGCATGGGCGACTGGAAAATGATCGACTCGATGATCGTGGACGGCCTGTGGGACGTCTACAACCAGTACCACATGGGAATCACCGCCGAAAACGTGGCGCGCAAGTACGGCATCGGACGTGACATGCAGGATGCACTGGCGCTGGCGAGCCAGCAAAAGGCCGCGGCGGCGCAGGATGCGGGACGTTTCAAGGACGAAATCGTCGCTTTGTCCATACCGCAGCGCAAGGGCGATCCGATCCTGTTCAGCGCCGACGAGTTCATCAACAAGAAGACCAGCGCCGAGGGCTTGGCGGGCTTGCGCCCGGCCTTCGACAAGGCAGGTGGTGTGACGGCAGGCAATGCCTCGGGCCTCAACGATGGGGCCGCTGCCGTGATGGTGATGTCGGCAAAAAAAGCAGCTGCTCTGGGTTTGAAGCCGCTCGGGCGCATTGCAAGTTTTGCCACCAGCGGACTGGACCCGGCCTACATGGGCATGGGGCCGGTGCCGGCATCGACCAAGGCCCTGCAGCGTGCCGGCTGGAAGGCACAGGACCTCGATCTGCTCGAAATCAATGAAGCATTCGCCGCACAGGCCTGTGCCGTCAACAAGGAGATGGGCTGGGACACCAGCAAGGTCAATGTCAACGGCGGCGCCATCGCCATCGGTCACCCGATCGGTGCGTCCGGCTGCCGCATTCTGGTAACCCTGCTGCACGAGATGCAACGCCGCGATGCCCACAAAGGTATTGCCTCATTGTGCATTGGCGGTGGCATGGGAGTGGCGCTCACCATCGAGCGCTGAACGGCGACAGGGCAGACAAATCAACAACGGAGAACCATCATGACTCAAAAAATTGCGTACGTTACGGGTGGCATGGGCGGCATTGGAACGGCCATTTGCCAACGCCTGCACAAGGAAGGCTTCAAGGTAATTGCGGGTTGCGGACCAACCCGGGACCATGTGAAATGGATTTCCGAGCAGGCCGCGCAGGGTCACACCTTTTATGCGTCGGTTGGCAACGTAGGTGACTGGGACTCCACGGTGGCCGCGTTTGCCAAGACCAAAATCGAGCATGGTCCCATCGACGTGCTGGTCAACAACGCCGGGATTACCAAAGACCGCATGTTCCTCAAGATGACGCGCGAAGACTGGGACGCCGTGATCGAGACCAATCTCAATTCGATGTTCAATGTGACCAAGCAGGTGGTGGCGGACATGGTCGAGAAAGGCTGGGGACGCATCGTCAACATCTCTTCGGTCAATGGCGAGAAGGGTCAGGCCGGCCAGACCAACTATTCAGCCGCCAAGGCTGGCATGCACGGGTTTTCGATGGCGCTGGCGCAGGAGCTTGCCACCAAAGGTGTGACCGTCAACACGGTCAGTCCCGGCTATATTGGTACCGACATGGTCAAGGCGATTCGCGAAGACGTACTTGCCAAGATTGTGGCGACCGTTCCAGTCAAGCGTCTGGGCGAGCCGAGCGAGATCGCCTCCATCATCGCCTGGCTGGTATCCGAGGAGGGGGGATACGCCACCGGAGCCTATTTTTCCGTCAATGGCGGCTTGCACATGGGTTGAGTCGGTGCCCCCAGAGTCTTCCTGGTGAGGTGCGCGAGCGCGGGCTTTCTTGCCGATGCCCAACCCGTTCTCTGACTACGTTCGGGCGTTTCCCGGGCTGTTACGCTGCGCCCGTGCTGCGGACATGCGTGCGGCAGCGGCAGCGCCAATGGCGCCTGCTTTGTTGTCAGCACCGGTATGCCTGATTTTTTCGCCACATCCCGACGACGAGGCGATCGCCGGTGCGCTACCCTGGCGCTTGCGCAGCCAGAATGGATGGCGTGTGGTCAACGTTGCCGTCACGCTGGGCAGCAACCATACGCGACGGGCGGCACGCTGGCAGGAGGCACAGGCCTGCTGCGATTACCTGTCGTTCGAACTGTGCAGCGCCTCCGGAGAGACCCAAATCGGGATGGAACGTATTACGCCGGCGACCGAGCGATCAGAGCCTGGCCATTGGGCGGCCAGTGTGCAGAAAATCGCCGCCGTGCTCCTGCAGTACCAGCCGCGGGTCATTGTCTGCCCGCACGCCGACGACGGCCATCCGGTTCATGTCGGGACGCACTTTCTGGTGCATTGCGCGCTGGGCCAGATTGGGTCGGCGCTGCTGCCGCATGTGCTGTTGAGCGAGTACTGGAACACGCAGGGGAAACCGGGTTTGATGGTGGAACTCGGTGTGCCCGAGGTAACCCGGCTCGTCAGCGCGCTGAGCCTGCATGTTGGTGAGGTGGCGCGCAATCCCTACCACCTGACCCTGCCGGTCTGTTTCATGGACGCGGTGCGACGCGGCAGTGAACGGGTTGGCGCTGCGGGTGCACCCGGCGCAGGCTTCGATTTTGCGGCCCTGTATGGCTGGACGCGCTGGAACGGTTCGCATTGTGTCGCGCAGCCAACACGCCTGCTGCCGCTCACGTCAAGCCCGGCCGCTTTCTTCGTTTGAGCAGAACCGCTTCGCGCAACAGCGGCAGGCGATCATTGCCGAAGAACATGTCGTCGCCCAGGAACATGGTTGGCGACCCGAACCCGCCCCGGTCTATTACTTCGGTGGTGTTGTCCTTGAGTTGTTGCTTGATGTTTTCGCCGGCGATGGCCTGCAACAGCGCAGCCGGATCGACCCCGCATTGACGGCACAATGCAGCCAGCACGGCGTCGTCAGCAATATCTTCCTGCCGCGCCCAGTAAGCCTCGAACGCGGCGCGGGCAAACGGTAACAGAAGCCCCTGCGGCTGCAGCCAGAGGCAACCGCGCATCACCTTGACGCTGTTGATCGGGAATATCCTGGGCGGGAAAACGATCCTGAGTTGTGCCAGGCGCGCCCAGTCCTGAAGGTCTTTATGCAAGTAAGCAGCTTTCGCCGGGACCGGTTTTTCGCGCTGGGCATAGACGCTTGGATTGATGCTGTTGAAAATGCCTCCCACCAGAATCGGACGCCATAGCACCGGCTCATGTAACTCGTCGGCCATGACCTGCAGATTGTGAAACGCCAGGTAGGTCCAGGGACTGGAGCAGTCGAAGAAACATTCGATCATGGCGCTTGCTTCTTTCCGGGGGGTGCTGGCAACGGAGATCATAGTTCGCCCAGGTGGTGCGGTGTCTTCGTTGTAAATGCCGCACTTTCACAGCCATTGACAGGCATTCGCGCAGCCAGGTAGCACGCTGCCCCGAGCGACAGTAATCCAATCTGTGGCGCGAAGTGCCGCGAGTGATACACAATACCAGTACATGATCGACGCGGGCAAAAACTATGTAACGCCGGAGCATTTGCGTCGGGGCCTGTTTGTTGATCTGGAGCTGGGTTGGATGTCGCATCCATTTCCCAAAAGCAGCTTCAAGATAACCTCGGAGCGGCAGATAGCGATCATTCGAACGTTGGGTCTAAAACGCGTGCGTTACCTGCCCGCCAGGAGTGATCCCGAGGGGTTTGACGCGAACGCGCCAACGCAGGCCGGGGATGTGCAGCCGGCAGTCGCCGACGCCACTGCCGTGACCGGGGTATTGACGCCGGAACAAATACGCCGGCAGCAGCACGCCCGGCAACTGCAGGCGCAGCGCAAGAGTCTTGCGCTGTGTGACCAGCAGTTCAGTGCGGCAATCCGCCATTACCAGTTGCTGCTCGAGCAATTGCAGGCGCAACCAGGACTCGCCGCGCTGCAGTGCCAGCAAATGGTGACCGGCATCGTCGGCGACATGCTGGGCAGCGGCGAGTCCTCGATTCGTCTACTGTCCGAAGGAGCGGGGGACCGGGCCAGCATGCACCCGGTCAACGTCACGGTGTTGTCGCTGCTGTTGGGTAAGTCGCTCGGACTGGGTGCCACCGAACTGCACGATCTGGGGTCTGCAGCATTTCTGCATGACATCGGCAAGACCCAGTTGCCAGAGCGCGT
>JAJAZK010000050.1 GCA_026785765.1 Rhodoferax sp.
GAACACTACTTTGCCGACCGGCGTTCCGGGGAACTGGTCATTCACACCATAGACATCGGCTGATCATCGGGTGTATAAACCTGGTAACGGCGCGGTCTGGCCGCTGTCGCATTTTCTGGGGTTCTGGTATGAAGCAGCCACGGTTCTGGGAGGTAGACCTTGTCCTCCTGCTCAAGATCTGGGCCGCCGACATGGGCACCTTGCTGCTGACGGCGGTCGCCTTTGCCGCAATGGCAGTGCCGGTAATCATTCCTACGCTGATTCTCTGGTATCTGTATTCAATCAACTGGACCATGCCACGCTGACACGCCGTCGGCAGAATCTGCGGAGAGGGGATGCGACCGCTCACGTAGCTGCACACCAGGGCGCGGTTCCATGCACCAGTCCCATCCAGAGTGCCCACACCGAACTCAACAGCAGGGCTGCGCCTGCCAGCCGCACACCCCACTGGCCAGAACCACTCGCGCGCAGCCGCAACCACAACCAGGGTCCGGCCATCATCGACACGCTGGTTCCCACCACAAATAACGCCATCACCAGCGCCCCGTCCAGTGGCCTGGCGCTCATGGCCGCCACCAGCAATACCGAGTACAACAGGCCGCAGGGAATCAGCGCCCAAGCCGTTCCCAGCAGCAGGGGCGCAACAACGCCGTGAACACCCAACCACCTGCGGGTACCGGCCCAGACCGCCTTGGCGGCGCCCTCCATCCAAAGCGGCTGGCGGGCATTCAACAGCAGCACCAGACCGGTCACCGCTGCGGCCACATGCAGCATCGTCCAGACTGGCCGGATCACCGCCGACTGCGTGGTCAGCCAGCCCACACCCTGCATCGTCGCCGCGGCAAAACCGCCCAATACCGAATAGCCAAATACCCTGCCCGCCTGAAAAGTCCACATGGCACGGGTACCGCCCTCACCAGCCGCACGGCCAATACCGGCGCAGGCGGCGCCGCACATGACCACGCAATGCGGCCCACCAACCAAACCCATCAAAAGGGCAGTGAGGGCCAGCGCGGAGTCCATGGGGCAGGCTCAGACGATCAAATTACATTGCAGAGGCAGCGGGGATCAGGTTCAACAGGCCTCACTGCGACGGAATGCATGGGTTGGATAATCGGCGACACTCCGCAATGTGCCCTAAGCGTTGGCGACCGGACTTGACACGGATCAAGTACGATGCGATGGCAACGCAGCACAATTGATTTAGATCAGGAGTCCCCATGCTGACACATCCCGTTCCAAATTCAATCGGCGCGGCCCACACCATCCCGTCAATCGTCTCGGTGGATGCGCACTCCATCAAGGTTGCGTGTGCAAATTGCAACCTGCGCGAGTTGTGCCTGCCGTTGGGACTCAGCCAGGACGAGCTTGATCGCATCGACAACATGGTCGAAGTGCGCCGCAAAATCAGGCGTGGAGCGAACCTGTTCCGCAATGGCGACCGTTTTACCAGCCTGTACGCCATCCGCACCGGCTTCTTCAAGACCTGCGTTGCCTCCGAGGACGGGCGCGATCAGGTCACAGGCTTCCAGATGGCCGGCGAGGTGGTAGGGCTCGACGGAATCGTCAACGAACGCCATTCCTGCGACGCAATTGCACTCGAAGACGCCGAGGTGTGTGTCCTGCCGTTTGACCGCATCGAGGAAATGTCGAACCAGATCCACGCCTTGCAGCGCCATGTGCACCGGATCATGAGCCGCGAGATCGTGCGCGAGCACGGCGTGATGCTGTTGCTGGGCAGCATGCGGGCCGAGGAACGCCTGGCCGCATTTCTGCTCAATTTGCTGCAGCGCCTGCATGTGCGGGGATTCTCGCAATCCGAATTGGTGTTGCGCATGACACGCGAAGAGATCGGCAGCTACCTTGGCCTGAAACTGGAAACGGTCAGCCGCACGTTCTCGAAGTTTGTCGATGAAAAGATCGTCGTGGTCAAACAGCGCCATGTCCGCATCATCGACAGTGATGCGCTCAAGAAAATCGTCAGTCCGCAGGTCTGCTCGTAGCGCCGGTATTGACTTGGTCAGGGGTTGCATGAAACGACCGAGTCGGTGCTGCCCGAGCACCGAGAGCGGCTGTATCCGCCCACGGTTGCCCTGTCCATGTTCATGCGCCAGGTGCTGGAGGCAGACGCCTCGTGCCAGAACGCGGTCAACGGCAGGGCGGCGCAGCGCGCAGCCAATGGACTCCCCCTTGCGTTTGTAGCGGCGGGTATTGCCGGGCGCGCCAGCGCCAGCCTTTTCAGATGGTCAGTGCGCTCACGCGCGAAACAGGCCGCTTTCAGCGAGAAGGCGCTGGAACCGTGGCTCTGGCGCGGGCGCACAATGAACTTGGTGGTTGGCGAGGAGTTCCTCCTGCTACTGGGTGGTGTACCAACCCACGAAGCGCGAACAACAGCAACCGGCCGCGGCGGCGATCATCGCGACTACACATACATGACGGTTGGAAACAGATCGTTGTATTGCAACGCGCGGCTCGACGAGGGCTCTGAAATACCGATTCGCAATGTCAAGTGATCCTCACCTTGTTACCGCAGTCACTCATCTCACCAGTGGCAACAAAAATCAGCCCAAAGGCGCGATCTATGAGGGTCGGTGCCGGTTGTCACTCGGTGGTCCCTGGTCAAGTCGGCGCAGGGATTCAAATTCACGTCGGCAGCATCGATACAGGTTGAGTCATGAACTCAGCTATGGGGTACGGAAGCGAGGGGCAAGGTCAATTCGTTCCTCACTGCTTAATGCAAGCAGCCTTCCAGTAGGTGTCGGGCACGCCGGGTTGCGTCGGCTCCCACTTGGACTCCACACTTGCTACCTGGACTACATCACCTTTCCCCATTTGGTCTGAGTAGAACAGAAGGGACAGCAAGCGACCTGATCGTGAAACGCAGTCAAACTCCACCAGTGAAAGCGCAGATCGCGCGTTTTTTCCACGTCGATCCTGTGCGTCGGCATAGTCAATCAGTTGCCACGACTTGACCCACTGCCCTGTTCCGGCAATTGCAGGCGTCTTACCGTAATGAGTGTCCGGGCCGGAGGTAGCCACCTTTACCCAATCGGCTAGAGCAGTGCCCATGCTGGCCATTAGCAGAACTGCAACAAGTAGAAACTTCATTTGGAATCGTGCCCGCGCCGATGCAACATTGGGCACCGTGCCGATTGAATTTTGACCTGGGGCTGGAACATGTTCATCTCCTGTGTTTATTGACAAAAACTCGTGCCGGTTGAATTTTTACCAAGTGCTGGGACCGAGTTTTTGAACCGCGGTTGTGGATAACTATTTTGGCGCCGATAACAATGTTACCAGTGGCGACGAAAATCACCCGAGGAATTGCGACAGTGTGGATTGGTGCCGGTTGTAGAGCGGTGCTCCCTGGTAAATCAACATAAGCGCCGCGGCCATCCATTGCTTTCCCGTCAAGCCGCGCTTGCGTTGCATCGTCGGCTGGGTCGCTCAGGGCTTGGCGGTGACTGGTGGCGCCGGCACCTCACCCGTGGCCGCGTGGTTGCGCATTTGCACAGCCGGCGCCAGACTGGCGGCGGATTGACCGCTGCTCTTGTTGATTTCGACTTCCTTACGGTAATAGTCCTGCGACAACACCGGGTCCGGCCGGGTGATCGCGAGGTACAGCGTGATGAAGCTTGCAATGACCACCAGCAACGGGCCGGCAATCACCAGCCACACATGGCCAAACGTCCACCAGGGCGGCGTGGCACGGGGCGTGGGAATCTCCATGGATGTCTCCTTAACGTGGGACCAGAAAAACCGACTTCTCGCGCACCTCGGCCGGACTGCCGAGGTTTTCGATCTCGAACTGGATCGGGTGTGAGCCGGGGGCGGCGCCCTGCACCGGCAACCGTACCCGTACCGGCACCCAGCGTGACTGCGTGGGCTCTACGCTGACGGTCCGCTCCGAATCGACGGCAATACCCTGCAGGCCATGGACGGAAATCCGGTAACTTTGACTGGATTCGGTCGCATTCATCACCTGCAGGCGGTACACATTCTCGATCTGGCCACCTGCGACCACGCGCGCCAGGCTGCTCCGGTCGCGCACCACATCGACCTTGAACGGTGTGCGCAGCGCCAAGCTGATTCCCATCGACAGCACGACCACGCCGAGGATGGCGGCATACAACAAAACCCGTGGCCGCAGCACATGGCGCAGGGTATGGGTGGCGCTCCAATGTCCGTCGACGGCGTTTTGCGTTGAATATTTCACCAAGCCGCGGTCGTATCCCATCTTGTCCATTACCGTGTCGCAGACGTCCGCGCAAGCGCCGCAACCAATACACTCATATTGCAAACCGTTGCGAATGTCGATACCGGTCGGACAGACCTGTACACACAGGCTGCAATCGACACAGGCTCCCAGGTTCAGCGCCGCCGGATCGCACTTGCGGGAACGCGCGCCGCGCGGCTCACCGCGTTTTTCGTCGTAGGTCACGATCAGGGTGTCGCGGTCGAACATGGCGCTCTGGAAACGCGCATACGGACACATGTGTTTGCACACCTGCTCCCGCATGAAGCCAGCATTGCCATAGGTCGCGAAACCGTAAAAAAACGTCCAGAACACTTCCCAGGACGACAACTGCAACTGCAACAGTTCCTGTCCGAGAACGCGAATGGGCGTGAAGTAAGCGACGAAGGTGAAGCCGGTCCAGAACGCCAACACCAGCCATGCCAGGTGTTTTCCGCCCTTGCGCAACAGCTTGTCTGTCGACCAAGGCCCCCCATCGCGGCGCAGGCGCGCGGAACGGTCGCCTTCGAATCGTTTCTCGATCCACAGGAACAACTCGGTGTATACCGTCTGTGGGCAGGCATAACCACACCACAAACGCCCGGCAACGGCGGTGAACAGAAACAGCGACAGTGCCGAGATCACCAGCAAACCGGTGAGGTAGATGAAGTCCTGCGGGTACAACACCAGGCCGAAGATGTAAAAGCGGCGCGCTTCAAGATCGAACAGAACAGCTTGGCGCTGCCCCCACTCCAGCCACGGCGTGCCGTAGAACACGAGCTGCGTCAGCCCCACCAGCGCCCAGCGCCAGCGCGAGAAGTAACCGGAGACGCTGCGTGGATAGACTTTGTGGTGCGCCTCGTACAGGGACACCATCTCCGGGTCCGCATCAACGGCCTGGATGGCAATCACCTTGCGCGCCGCAGTGTCAGCCGTTGTCACACAAAGGTTTCTTCGGGTGGCCGGGCGCGCGTCACCTGGACACCGCCACCGACTGCTTGGACAGACCCCAGACGTAGGCAGCCAGAACCTTCAACTGGGCGGAAGAGAGTCTCTCGCCCTGGGCCGGCATCTGGTTGGTTTTCCCGCTGTTGATCATGGCCACGATGGCGTTTTCGCCATAACCGTGCAACCAGACGTCATCAGTCAGGTTGGGTGCGCCCAAGGCCTGGTTGCCCTTGCCGGCGATGCCATGGCAAGCAGCGCAGGTCGCAAACTTCGGTTTTCCCAAGGCGGCTCTGAGCGTGTCGTGGGGGCTGGCGGACAGGCTGAGCACGTATTGCGCAAGGTTCTTGACATCGTCTGGTGTACCAACGGCAGCGGCCAGCGCGGGCATGACGCCGATACGGCCTTTCTCCAGCGTCTCCAGAATCTTTTCCGGGTTGCCACCGTACAACCAGTCGCCATCGGTCAGATTTGGGAACCCTTTGCTGCCGCGACCGTCCGAACCGTGACACTGGGAACAGTTGTTCATGAAGAGGCGCTCGCCAATCGCCATCGCCTGCGGATCCTTGGCTAGCGTCTCCGGCTGCAGTGCAGCAAATCGGGCGTACAGCGGCGCAATCTCTCGCTCACCCTTGGCCATTTCCGCGACATGCTGCTGAGTCGAACTCCAGCCCAGTGTGCCGCTAAAACTGCCCAGCCCCGGATACAGCGCGAGATAAGCAAACGAAAAGACGACGGTGATGACAAACAGCCACACCCACCAACGCGGCAACGGATTATTCATTTCCCGCAGGTCCTCGTCCCAGATATGGCCGGTGCTGTTGTCTTTGGACGACATTACCCTGGCCTTGCCACTCAGCCACAACAGCACCAAGCAGGCCACGATACTCACCAAGGTGATGGCGGTAATGAAAACTGACCAGAAGCTGCTTGTGAAGTCACTCATAACCTGTCCTTGGGAAGTCGATCAGTCCTGATCGAATGGCAGCTGCGCGGCCTGCTCGAAGTCTGCACTGCGGCGCTTGGACCAAGCCCAGCACACGATCCCGAGAAACACCAGCAGGGAAAGCACGGTGGTGACCGAGCGAAGGGTATTTACATCCATGTTGACTACTCCGGTGTTACTTGAGGGCCAGGCCAAGCATCTGCAGGTAGGCGATCAGTGCGTCCATCTCGGTCTTGCCCTCGACCTCTTGCGCGGCGGAGGCAATCTGGGCATCGGTGTAAGGAACCCCGACCAGCCGCAACGCCTGCATGTGATTGGGCATTGACTGGGCGTCCACCATGTCTTTGTCCAGCCAGGGGTAGGCCGGCATGTTGGACTCCGGCACCAGATCACGCGGGTTGTTCAGGTGGATACGGTGCCACTCGTCGTTGTACTTGCCGCCCACCCGTGCCAGGTCGGGACCGGTGCGTTTGCTGCCCCATTGGAACGGGTGGTCGTAGACCGATTCGCCGGCCACCGAATAATGCCCGTAGCGCAGCGTTTCCGAGCGAAACGGGCGGATCATCTGCGAATGGCAGTTGTAACAACCCTCGCGTGTGTAGATATCGCGGCCGGCCAGTTGCAACGCGGTGTAGGGCAACACACCTTTGATTGGTTCGGTAGTGGAGCGCTGAAAAAACAGCGGAACAATTTCCACCAGCCCACCTACCAGCA
>JAJAZK010000051.1 GCA_026785765.1 Rhodoferax sp.
GACAATACGATGCTTAGCGCCCGGGGAATCGGCCATGGACAGTTTCCAGTCGTTGTATTTATCGGTGGCTGTGCTCAGCATGACGTCAACACCGCCATGGTAATGTGTGGAACGGAAGTGAGGTATGCCGCGCCGTTGCTCAGGTCCATCCAACAGACTTGGGTGGTGGGTCCACAGTTCACCGGACTTGCAGTGGCGGTCATCCCGCCACTGGTGGTGCCGCGCAGGTGGGTTGCATGGATGTCCATGCCCACCGCAGAGACGGCTCAAAGGTAACTGCGTCGTTACTTGTTGTGGGCTCGACTCTAGGAGACCCCGTGACCCTTGATATAGGTTTCCAGGAACTGAATCTGGTTGCCTTGCATATTCAAAATTTCCTTCACGATATCGCCGATAGACAGAACGCCAATCACCTGCGTTCCGTTCATCACCGGCAAATGGCGGATATGGCGTTGCACCATTGTTCCCATGCAGCCATCCAGCGAGTCATCGAGTTTGACGGTGATGGGGTTGCGCGTCATGATGGTTTCGATGGCGGTCTGCCTGGCGTCGCCTCCCGGCAGCAGCACCTTGATGGCGCAGTCGCCCTGGCTCACAATGCCAACCAGCGCATCGCCCTCCATAACAATGATGGATCGCACGCGTTTGTCCCGCATGAGCTCAAGTGCCTTTACCACCTTGTCCGAAGGGGAGACGGAAATAACCGATTTCGGTTTCTGATCGAGACATTGTTTGACGGTAGACATGCTGAACCCTGCTGGCGCTGACGTAACAAGTTGGTTCGTCTGATTTCATTCTATAAGAGCAACCAATTGTCTGCTGACAGCGCCGTGGAGGTGTGCGGTGCGGCTGCTTCATCGCTGCCGATGCCCGCGCCTTGAATTCGAACGCTGCCAAGCCCGCCAATAGGACCAGGGCAAAAAGCAATCCGACGCAAACTGCTGAACAGAGATCCTCGGTCGCCTGCTTCAGCGCTGCCAGTGCAGCACATGCTTCGATGCAGGCCTTGAGCACGGCGCGGCTTTCCAATTCGCCCATGGGGGCAGCGCAGGCAACTGGTTGTAAGGGTGCGCGGGGCGCCAACGGGAGTCAGGATCAGTCATGATGCAAAAAGCCTATTTTGACGACGTGATGGAAGCTCCAGTCGCTGCGGACAACACGTCAACAGAACGTGTCGCCATTGGCTAAAAATCGCGACACACGTTCTGGGCCTCGCGTTGCGCCGCCACCGCCATTTGAACAGCCTTGGCCGGGCCAGCTTCGTAAAGTAGACTGTACAGAATTCTGTAATTCATCCTTCAAGGAGCCGGTTATGGGCTTTTCAGCCAGTGATGTGGTGCCATCACCCAGGCACGCGCCAAGCTCTTCGAGCTGGCCGACCAGGCCAAGGCCGGCGCCGAGAAGATCATTACCAAGAACGGTGAGAGCTACGTCGCCCTGATCGACGCGGACCGGCTGGACTACTACCACCGGCTGGAGCGCGAGCGAATCCACTTGCTGTTGATAGACGACGCCAGGCGCGGCCTGGCCGATATAGAGGCTGGTCGAACCTGCGAAGCGGATACCGCCATCGCGCAGATCCAGCAGCGCCGGGCCGGCAAAACCACTGCGCGCACGCGCCGCCAGGCCTTGGCCAAAACTGGCAAGGCCGCCGGGAAACGTGGCTGAAGGTAAATATCGCGTCGAGCTGACAGCAAGCTTTCTACAACGCCTTGACGTTATGGAGGCTTTCCTGCCTGAGGCAGACGCGGCACATGCTTTCGACAAGCTGTTGGCAGAACTGCGCGCCACGGTCTTTCGCAATCTGGCCTGATTCCCACGCATCGGCCGCCGCTACCTGGACAACCCGTCGCAATCGGCCGAGGCGTTGGCGCAGTTTGCGCTTTTGCCGGCTGGGGCTGCCGGCGCTCTCCGCGAATACCTGCATGGTGACTACCTGATGCTCTACACCGCCATCGATACCAGAGCCACGGTTTACCTGCTGTCCATCCGGCACCACCGCCAGCTTTCGTTTGACTTTACCCGGCTCTGGCCGACGCCAAAAAATTGACTGCTGCGAGACCGCTGTCTTCGGAGCGTTGACCGGCCCGGTTGTTCAGGAAAAGTGATGTTGCTGCGCTTCGCGTTCGCGCACACTGAGACGCCCGTTTATCTGCAATTCGATGGTGTGGACGGGTTAAATTTCGCGATAGCGGAATAACGGCGAATTTTTCTTTACAACGACATTAATTTCGGGATAGCGAAACTATTAGCGATTAGTTCAGTTTTTTCCTATAATTTCGGTATTACGAAACTATGCCAAGAAAACTCCCCTCCATCAACCCCGTGACGCCCCAGGAAGTACTCAAGCTTGAGGACCTGGGACAGCTTGTACGCAACCAACGTGCGCAGGCCAAATTGCGCATTGATGATGCCGCCGCTCTGAGCTTCGTGTCAAGTGACTTGCTGTCCAGGCTCGAGAACGGAAGGCCCGTCACGACGGACAAGCTGCTCAAGGTGCTCGACGGGTTGGGACTGCGGATGCTGGTGGTGCCGGCTGGCGATTCGGCTGGGGTGACGTCCGAGTTG
This sequence comes from Rhodoferax sp., assembly GCA_026785765.1. GTDB lineage: Bacteria > Pseudomonadota > Gammaproteobacteria > Burkholderiales > Burkholderiaceae_C > CAISIP01. Next base: position 2,569 of record JAJAZK010000051.1, read on the forward strand.
GAGGCCCTGCGCGCAGGTCGCATTCAATCGGGCGACCTGTCCAACACGAATGGTCACGATGAATAGCGCCAACGAATACGCGCTGGACCTGTTTGTCGGGCAGGCATTTGTCGCCGGACTGGAGTTTGATCCCGGGCAAGACACCTTCAGCCTGACCTATAGCCCACAGTGGATAAGCGACCGCCGTGGTTACGCGCTGTCTCCCCATCTGCCCTTGGACGGCCAGGCTTCATCATCGTCAATTCGCCGCTTTCTGGAAAACCTTTTGCCGGAAGGCCGGGCGCTGGACGTTGCTTCGGTGCACTCGAACATCCAGAAGAACAACATTTTTGGGCTCATCCGGCATTTGGGCAAGGAGACCACGGGCGCGGTGACGTTCCTGCCAGCAAGTCGGACCCCGCAAGCGCTGGAGCCCCAGTTTCGCGAACTCACATATCTGGAACTGCAAGATCGCATCCAGCGCCGCAACGAAGTGCCTTTTGCGGTCTGGGATGGCCGGGTCCGTATGTCTATCGCTGGCTTTCAGGACAAGCTGCTGGTCAATCGTGTGGGTGACCGGCTCTTTCTCGTCGACGGTTCAATGTCGTCCACCCATATTCTTAAACCTGAGCCATTGAACACTGCCATGCCGTGCATGGTCGCCAATGAACATTTCTGCATGAAGTTGGCCTCACGCATCAGCCTGCGCAGGTACGGACAGGACCATGTCGC
>JAJAZK010000052.1 GCA_026785765.1 Rhodoferax sp.
CGGGTTATGGGGGGGGCGGGGCGCCCCCCCCCGCGGCATCGGCCCGCGCGCGTATTGGACGCGGGGTTGGGGGGGGGCGAAGACGCCGCCGCCAAACGCCGGGGGGGTGTTGTGGGCGGCGCCCGCGCGGACGCCCTGGTGCTGGACACCGCTGCACCGGCGTTGCTGGGTCTGCCACCCTCCCACCACCTCGACGCGCTGGTGTTTGCCGGCGCCGATCCGGCATTTGCCGAAGTCCTGGTCGCCGGCAAAGTGGTCATGCGCCACGGCCAGCACCTGCAACAACAGACGATCGCTGCACGTTATACAAGCGTCATGCAGGAATTGTGGGGCGCGGCGGCCTGAGAGTGTGAGAGGCAATCCCGCTGCGCACCGCGCGCATGGTGGCGCAGATGGAGCTGATCCGGGAGACCCTTCGCACCGTGCTGCGCAACGCGCTCGTGACGGCGCAGGTCCAGCCAATGGCACCTATTGCGGCGGCCTCGGCTTGCTGTTGCTGCTTTGAGTGATCCGGGATTTTTGTGCCAGGTCGTTCCTGCGCACCCTCCCACGCGCTGAACGGCGCCGCCGGTTGAGTACGAGTACCACGCCCAGCCCAACCAGAACGAGGATCAGCAGGGAATAAAAGCCCCTGGTCTGGAGCCATGCGGTCAGGTCGGTGTCGGGCATGTGGCTGTTCAAGTGGCGCCGATGCGCCGGGCAATCGTCGGGAGCACCAATATACGCCTTGCCACGGGCGCCGCGTGGGTTGCCTGTCACCCGTGGCAACATAGTCCATGCAGCAAACGGCCGGTGGGGTACAGCGTACCGCGTACCGCCCAAGCCCGACCGCCTCCTAGAATTGGCTGATGAGCAGTACCCATCCAGTCCACCGCCCCGGCGCAACACCGTTTGGTGAGCATCTGCGCAACTGGCGTCGGCACCGCCGCCTGAGCCAACTCGACCTGGCACTGGACGCCGATGTGTCGACCAGGCACCTGAGTTTTGTCGAAACCGGCCGTGCCGAACCCAGCCGCGAAATGGTGCTGCGCCTCGCGGAACGCCTGCAAGTTGCGCTGCGCGAGCGCAACACGCTGCTGGTGGCCGCTGGTTATGCGCCGATGTACCACGAACGGCCGCTGGACCACCCGGCGCTGGGAAGCGCCCGCGCGGCGGTGGAGCTTGTCCTCAAGGCGCACGAGCCCTACCCGGCACTCGCGCTGGACCGCCACTACAACCTGGTAGCCGCGAATCGCGTAGTGCCCTTCTTGCTCGAAGGCCTGGCACCAGAGATGCTCCAGCCGCCGATCAACCTGGTGCGCCTGAGTCTGCATCCGGATGGCATCGCACCACGCATCGTCAACTTTCTGCAATGGCGAAATCATATTCTGGAGCGCCTGCGCCAACAAATCGCCGCGACTGCCGACAGTGGCCTGGTGCAGTTGCTGGCACAGGTGCAGGACTATGCCTTGCCGCCAGATGCCAGCCGGGACGCACTGGGTGGTGAACACCTCGGTGTGGTGATGCCGCTGCAGTTACGTACAGCGGCCGGGATACTGAGCTTTTTCAGCACACTCACCGTGTTTGGCAGTCCCAACGACATCACAGTGCAGGAACTGGCGCTCGAGTCGTTTTTTCCAGCCGACGAATGGACCGCGGGCGTGCTGCGTTCGCGCGCCAGCGAGTAGCGAAAAGTTACTGACTACCCAAACAAGCAGTCCGGCGTGGCCAACTCAGTCCTGCACGGCAGGTAGCGCCACCACGTCCACAACGGCGTCAATATTGAGCGCTCCGTAGAGATGCGGAAACAACTGTGTTGCATCCGGACCCATACTGACGCCAGCAGCAGGAAGTGGCGACGGCGCCTCGTACCGCAGCGTCGCTTGCAGGCGATCCGGCTGGACTACCAGCAGCACCAGGTCGGACTGACCCCGATAAAAGGCGCGCAGCACGGCTGCCACCTGGTGGGCGCGTGACAGATGAATAAAGCCTTCCGTAGCCAGGCTGGGTGCCCGGTAGCTGCCACTGGCCTTGGCAGCATCTGCGGCGGCGCGCGAGCAGATATGAAAAATGCAGTCGTCGGGCAGATCGCTCAAGGTCATATTTGTTGTCAGGCGCGGTACAGCCACGGCATGTCGAGCAGGCGTTCACCCAGCAGCCGCATGACGGCGTCGCGCGCCAGCCGCAACCAACCTTGCGCGTGGAAAATCTGCCCGTTGCGCTGCGCGCGTTGTTGCACACGCCGGTTGCGCCGCCAGCGCCGGTTCGCGTAATCCAGCAAGGCGGCAGGTGCGTCTGCCGGCATTCTGGACAGAGCTTTGCCCAACTCGGCGGCGTCTTCGATCGCCATACCGGCGCCTTGCGCCAGATAGGGGCGCATCGGGTGCGCCGCGTCGCCCAGCAGCGCCACGCGAGCGCGAACATGTTGCTGCGGCCCCTGCATCGGCGGCCGGTCACACAACACCCACATTCGCCACGGGTCGACTGCATGCACCAGCTCGGCCAGTTCGGCAGCGCAGCCGCCCAACACCGAGCGCAGGACCCGGCCGTCGCTGGCGTGGTCCCAGTCCTGCGCCAACAACGCACTTTGACTGGCGAGCGCAGGGACATCCTGAACAATCACCACCACGTTCAGCCATTCCCCGGCGCGCACCGGGTACGACACCGCGTGCAGGCCAGGCCCGACCCACACCGTCACGTCGTTACTGCGCAACGCCGCCGGGAGGCGGGCCTGCGACACCAGCGCCCGATAAGCCCGATGCCCGGTCAGCCGTGGCGCGCCATCATCAAAGACACAGCGACGCACCGTGCTCCACAAACCGTCCGCCGCAACCAGCAGGTCTGCGTCGTGCCACTCTTCGTCGCCGGTTTGGACACGCACCGCCAGCGGGTCCTGCTCCACCGCCAGTACTTCGCGTTGCAACTGCAGCTCGACGCCTCCCTGCTGGCGCACGGCTTGCAACAGCAGCCCATGCAGCTCGGCGCGGTGTACCGTGGCGTAGGGCGCCCCATACCGCTGCAGAGCGGTCTTGCCCAGGCGAAGCACACCCAGCACCGCGCCTGAGGAGACGCTGCGCACCTGCAAGCGGTCCGGGTAGGCAGCCACCGCGCGCAAACCGTGCTCCAAGCCCCAGTCGTGAAGGACGCGGGTGACGTTGGGGCCGAGCTGGATACCCGCGCCGACCTCGCCAAAAGCCGCCGCACGCTCAAAAAGCCGCACTTGGGCGCCGACACTCGCAGCAGCGTACGCGGCGGCCAAGCCGCCAATACCGCCACCGGCAATCAGTACCCGCGGGCCCACGCAAAGCACTCCAAAGTCAATCGAACACGCTGCGCCGACACGAGCGCCTGTTCGAGTTCAAGGCCACGCTCTGGTCCGGCTGCATGGAGAACTGTACCCCTTGAAATCTGCGCAATCGAGCAAATTGCGCGCTGAACCTGGTGGTCAGATTGACGTGGAACTTGCTTTCACCGGCGCATCGTGCATTCGCGTTGGGCGTATTGCCCAGCACGCTGCCAGTGACTCGACGGACCCATTCGGCGATGCTATCC
>JAJAZK010000053.1 GCA_026785765.1 Rhodoferax sp.
CGATGCAGGGCCCTTGCAGGCGCGTGCCGGGCTGCAGCGCGTCGCGGTCGTAGACAGGAGTGTCCAGGAAACCGTCACCAAACCAGGCTTTGCGGCTGCCCTTGCGCGCGTCGCGCGTGCCGCCGGCGGCCAGGGCACCGGAGATGGCCAGTTCCGGCACCGGGCCAACGCAGTTGACACGGAAGTTGATGGCCTCGAACCGGGCCGATGGCGGCACTGCGGTGTAACGCGTGCGGTAGGCCTGCACGAACAGCGCGCGCAGCTCCGGCACCTGGGCCGGGCCGATGGCGCCCGAGGGCAGTGCCACGCGGATGTCGTGCATCTGGCCCACCAGGCGCATGTCAGCCCAGCGCGTGACCGTGATCTCGGCATCGGGCACACCGGCAGCGCGCAGCTGCTCACGGCCCTGCACCTCCAGCTGGCCCAGCACCTGGTTCAGAGGAGCCCCGTCGTGCAGGTCGGACAGCTCCACCGGCAGCGACTGCACCTGCTCGAAGGACAGCGGCGCGGCCAGAAACCCGAAGGCCGAGGCGGCGCCCGAGGCCGGCGGGATGATCACTTCCCTGACCCCCAGCGCGCGCGCCACGTCGACTGCGTGGGCCGGCCCCGCGCCGCCGAACCCCACCATGCTGAACGAGCGCGGGTCCTTGCCATGCTCGACCAGATGCACGCGCACCGCGGCCGCCATGCTGTCAACGACCAGCGCATGGATGCCCCAGGCCGCCTGGGGCACGCTGAGGTTCAATCGGTCGGCCACCTTGCGCATGGCGCGTTCAGCCGCCGGCAGGTCGAGACTCATCGCGCCGCCCAGAAAGAAGCCGGGGTCGTAGTAGCCCAGCAGCAGGCAGGCGTCGGTGACGGTGGGTTCGGTGCCGCCCAGGCCATAACAGGCCGGGCCGGGCGCGGAGCCAGCCGAGTGCGGGCCCACCTTGAGCAGGCCCAGCGCGTCGATGGCCGCAATCGAACCACCGCCAGCACCGATCTCGATCATGTCGATCACCGGTGTCTTGATCGGCAGGCCCGAGCCCTTGGTGAACCGGTGCACCCGTGCGGCTTCAAGCATCGGCATGATCTCGAACTGGCCGTTCTCGATCAGCGTGGCCTTGGCCGTGGTGCCGCCCATGTCGAAGGAGATGACGTCCTTGTGGCCGGCCAGTTGGCCGAACCAGGCGGTCGCCAGGCCACCACCCGCCGGGCCGGATTCGAGCAGCCGGATCGGGAAAGCGCAGGCCGTCTGCGGCGACATCAGTCCGCCGGCGGAATGCATCAAACGCAGGGCGCCGGTAAAGCCACGCGCGGTCAATTCGCGTTGCAGCTTTTCCAGGTAAGCGCTCATCACGGGCTGTACGAAGGCATTGGCGGCGGTCGTGACACAGCGCTGGTATTCGGAGATCTCGGGCGCCACCGCACTCGACAGCGACATCGCCAGTTGCGGAAACTCGCGCGCGGCCAGCGTTGCCACCTGTTGTTCGTGCACCGGGTTGCGATAGGCGTGTATAAAACACACTGCCACCGCGTTCACACCCGCAGCCACCAGTTGCGCCAGGCGGGCGCGCACCTCGCCCAGATCCAGCGCATGGACGACTCGGCCTTGGCTGTCCAGCCGCTCGGCCACCTCCAGGCGCCGGTCGCGCGGCACCAGCGGCTCGGGGAACTTCAGGAACAGGTCGTAGATGTCGTAGCGCTGCTCGGTGCCCATCTCCAGGATGTCGCGGAATCCGGCAGTGGTGAGCAGCCCCATGCGCGCGCCACCCTTGCGCTCGATGATGGCGTTGGTGACCAGGGTGGTGCCGTGCACGATGTCGCCCACGTCGGCCAGCGTGATCGCCGCCTTGAGCAGCAACTCTTCGAGCCCGATCAGTGCTGAGCGCGACGGGTCGTCGGACGAGGTGAGCCGCTTGTGCAGGTGTACGCGGCCGTCCTGCCGGTCGAAGAGCACAAAGTCGGTGAAGGTGCCGCCGATGTCGAAACCGACACGCCAGCGCGGGCAGCCAGGGGAATGGGCGCTCATAGGGGGGTCCTCATGATGTCGGAACGGGCCTGCAATAGGGCCTCGGTGATGGAGCGGAGCTCGGCCGCGTCGACGGTCGCCTCCGGGTAGGTGATGCAAAAGCTCAGCACTTCGTGCGTGCGCTCGTCACGCACCGCTACGGCCACTGCGCCAATGCCTTTGCCCGCCTCGTCGTGGGATTCAGCATAACCCCGCTGGCGCACCTGGACCAAGCGTGCAAACAATTCTTCCACCGTCGCGGGTGACTGCGGCGTGGCCAGCGAGACCTGCCCATCAAGCACGTCGCGCACTGCCTGATCTGTCAGCGTGGCCAGCAGCGCACGCCCGGTGGCACAGGCATCGACATACAGTGGCTGGCCGCCCATGAACACACCCACCTGCAACGGGTTGCGTCCGGCATGGTGTGTCAGGCCGACCATGCGTCGGCCGACCCGCGCCGACACGAAACCCGCATGGCCGCATTGGTCGGATACGCGAGAAACGGCCGCATGCGCCCGCACACCAAGTGTGTGACCCGCACCCGCGAGCTCGCCCAGCCCCACCAGCATGATGCCCGGGCTGTACCCGCGCCCATCGCGCGCGCTGTCAAGCAGGCCAACCGAGCGCATGGAACGCAGCAGGCGCGATACGTTGCTCTTGGGCAGGCTCAATTGATGCGCGACATCGGTCACTGTAAGTTCAGAGCAACTGGTCGAGTAACAGCGCAGGACGCTGACAGCGGAAGCAAGAATAGACATTTGTGCCGAAAAATGGAACTACGTTGCCAGTTAAAGGCATTATGGTCCTTGTACGGGCAGCATCTACAGTGTTTACCCTTGGAGGCCATCGGCTTCCAGATGATGAACGCCGATCTGGGGCCAGCTCTCTCACGCTTTCGACAGCGTCTCCCACCAGCGCACTCCAAAGTGCCCCTGCAGATACGCCACAAACGCCGACACCTTGCCGGGCACGAGTTTGGGCGACGGAAACACGGCGTGAATCTCCTGCTCCGGCAACACATGGTCTTTCAACACTTCCACCACGTTGCCGCTGGCCAGTGAATCGGCGACCACATAACGCGGCATCGCGGCCAGGCCCAGTCCGTTGCGCGCGGCTGCCAATACAGCAGACAGGTTGTTGGAGCGCAGCCGCCCCGAAACTGGCACGTTGACGGTTTCGCCCGCTGGCGTGGTCATACGCCATATGTCGTGGTCACCGGGCTGTACTCGGCGCAGGCCGACTCTGTCCCCATTCAGGGCCTGGGTTGCAAGGCGATCCGCGCGCACAAGCAGGGAGAGATTGCGCCGGCCATCCAGCAGGCCGAGGTCTGGATGCGCGAGTTCCAGGTGCCGGTGATGCTCGAACGCGTGACAAACATCGTCATGGGAACCGAGATCGACAATGTGGTCGAATTCGAGGAACTTGCCGCGAGCCGCAAGGACGCCCCCACGGCGCTCGTCGCCATGCTCGACTGACACGGATCACACGCCAACCGGAACCACACCATGCCAAAATTTGCCGCCAACCTGAGCATGCTTTTCACCGAGCTGCCGTTCATGGAACGCTTTGGCGCAGCCCGGGCCGCCGGCTTTGAAGCAGTGGAATACCTCTTCCCCTATGCCTACGAGCCTCAGGAACTGGCGCGCGCCCTGAAAGACAACCATCTGAAACAGGTGCTGCACAACCTGCCGCCCGGCAACTGGGACGCTGGTGAACGCGGCATTGCCTGCCATCCGGACCGGGTGACGGAATTCCATGCGGGCATGGAACAAGGCATCCGATACGCCACCGCGCTCGGTTGCCCTCAGCTCAATTGCCTGGCGGGCAAGTTGCCCGCCGGAGTCAGCAAGGAGGCGGCCAATGCCTGCTTTGTGGCGAACCTGCGGGATGCGGCGGACGCCCTGAAGAAAGCCGGGCTGCGCCTGCTGATCGAGCCAATCAACCACTTCGATATTCCAGGTTTTTTTCTCAACACCACGGCGCAGGCCATCGCAATCCAGGACACGGTGGGCAGCGACAACCTGTTCATACAGTACGACATTTACCACGCGCAACGCATGGAAGGCGAACTCGCCGCCACCATGCAGAAGAACCTGCACCGCATAGGCCACATGCAACTGGCCGACAACCCGGGCCGCAATGAGCCGGGCAGCGGCGAGATCAATTACGCCTTTCTGTTCCGGCATATCGACGCCATCGGCTACCAAGGCTACATCGGATGTGAATACAAGCCGGCGACAAACACCCTGGCCGGCCTGGGCTGGATGAAATCCCTCGTCAACAACCCCTGAACCAACGCAACTCCGTCCGCCCCGAGCCTGCCGAAGGGCCGCAAGCTTTGGCAGGTGCAGCCCGAACGGTCTGGCAAACTACGAAAGCAACAACAGCATGTCTACCGCCTCTCTCAACATCGGCTTCATCGGCCTGGGCATCATGGGCGCGCCTATCGCCGGGCATCTGCGTGCGGCTGGGGCCAGCCGCATCCTCGAAGTGCATGGCGAACGCATGATCAAGCGCACCTTCAACCCGGGGGGGCAGGCATCGTCGTCGCGCAGATGGCCCGCAACTCGAGCGGACCCTGGACCCGGTGATCCCGCGGGCGGCCCGCTCAGCGAAGCCAGCGTGCCGCGGCGTCCAGCAGCCCCTGACGCACCTGCTGCTGGCGCGCCGGGTTGGTGTCGCCACACGCCAAGCGACACACCCAGTCGGTGGGCGACTCGAAGTCACAGTGCGACGC
>JAJAZK010000054.1 GCA_026785765.1 Rhodoferax sp.
CCGTCGCACTGTCGTGGTGCCACTGCGCACGGCGCAAAGCCTGGTCGGCCTGCCCGGCGGCGTGACTAATATCGACCTGACGGTGGTCGATGTGTTTGCGGCGTCTGCGCTGGCCGCGCGGCTGGCGCAGCAATTTCCCTACAAGGTCGAGAGCTGGCAAGACACCAACGCCAGCCTGGTGTCGGCGCTGAACGCGCAGAGCGTGAGCACCACGTTGATCCGCGCCGTGGTGATGGTGGTGGTGGTGCTGGGCATCAGCAGCGTGCTGGTGGTGTCTGTCGTGCAAAAGCAGCGCGAGATCGGCATCCTGCGCGCCATGGGGGCCACGCAGGGCCAGGTGTTGCGCATCTTCTTGCTTCAAGGCGCCCTCGTCGGCGCGCTGGGCTCGGCGTTGGGTGTGCTGCTGGCGGTGGCCTTGATCGCAGCATTCACCACCTTCGTGCGCGGCAGTGACGGGCTGCCCTTGTTTGCAATCACATTGACGCCCGTTGTGGCGTTGCGCATCGCCGGCATCGCCACGCTGTGCGGCGTGCTGGCCGCCGTGGCACCGGCCCGTCGCGCCGCCCGGCTGGACCCGGCGCAAGCCATCCGGCTGTAGCGCGTTTTTCTTTGACTTGACGCTGGCTGACGTGAACGCGACCGAACCGAGCGCTGCAGGCAGCCCCAGCACGGCCGCGGCTTCCGTTGCTGATTCCGTTGCTGCTTCCAGAACAGCGGCCACTGCCAATGCCATCACTGCTGCGGCCAAAGGCCCGGCGCTGCTGCAACTGCAAGACATCCGCAAGAGCTACAACCTCGGCCTGCCGAACCAGGCCGAAGTGCTGCACGGGGTATCGCTGGCTTTGGCGGGCGGCGAGTTCGTGGCGCTCATCGGTCCGTCAGGGTCGGGCAAAAGCACCTTGCTGAACCTCATCGGCCTGCTGGAAAAACCCAGTGCGGGCTGCTACCGCATCCAGGGCCAGGAAACCACGGGTCTGGACGACACGGCGCTGACGCAGCTGCGCGCCCGCACGCTCGGCTTCGTGTTCCAGTTTCACCACCTGCTGCCGGCTTTCACGGCACTGGAAAACGTGACCCTGCCCAGCCTGATGCGCGAAGGCCAGGTCAGCGCACAGCAACTGCAGCGCGCCCGCGAGGTGCTGGCCGCGGTGGGGCTGGAAGAAGCGATGGACAAGAAGCCGAGTGAGCTGTCAGGCGGCATGCAGCAGCGCGTGGCCATCGCCCGCGCGCTGGTGCTGCGACCGCCGCTGGTGCTGGCGGATGAGCCCACCGGCAACCTCGACACCGCCTCATCCGACGAGGTGTTTGCGTTGATGCGCCGCATGCACGCCGAGCTGGGCACCAGCTTTCTCATCGTCACCCACGATACCCGCCTGGCGCAGCGCTGCGACCGCGTGGTGGAGCTGGTGGACGGGCAGCTGCTGCGGGATGAGGTGCTGAAGAAGGGTTGAATGGCGCAGTAACACCGTCTTCCCACGGCCGCGGTTGCAGCGGTCTGCGGTTTGTGGCGGGCTTGTCGATCCGCAGCGCTTTGCCGGCACCTGCTACTGCTCGGTTGACTGGACGCCCCTGGGTGTGACCACGCGGCGCGGCAAAGACGCACCGACCCTGCAGCTCAACCGTCTGATTCGACAACAACGAACTCGCGATGCTCAGCAGGCCCAGCTCATTCCATTAACTGGGGCGGCACCGCCGTTGTAGTGCCACCACCAAGCCCCCCGCTGGTCCACAATCGGCAAAATGCTCGTTAACCCTGAAAGCCTGCCAAATCTGGCGGACGTGCAAACCGGAATTTCCTTTTATTTTGGGAGAACCGTGCGACGTACCTCCCGGCTGTAAATCGTAAGTCGATGGCCGTTTGATAGAAACAAAAAGGGGATCCATGATCCAAGAAACGCCACCCGACACCAACCCCATCGGCCAGTTGGGCAGTGCTTTACCCCGCAAGACATTCATCGGCTTTCTGGTCGCTTTGGTTGCCGTGCTGTCCATGACGACCGTCTCTTACCAGGCTCTGCAGGCGCGATCGGCGAGTGCCAAGCTGATGACGCAATCGCTCGAAATCATGCGCAAGGTCGAGTCAACCTTCTCCACGCTGAAAGACGCGGAGCTGGGTCAGCGTGGTTTCCTCCTGACGGGCTCCGATCGCTACCTCGAGCCCTACATCGCAGCGCTCAACACATTGCCGCGTCAACTTGCAGATATACGGCGGCTGGCGGCGGGCAACCTGGTAAAACTGCGGCGGCTCGATTCCGTAGACAGTCTTGTTACCAAGAAGCTGGCCGGCATCCAGGAGACGATCGCGCTCCAACGCGCCGGCAAATCCGCCGCCGCACTGGAGTTGGTTCGTACGGGCCAGGGCAAGGAGCAGATGGACCGCCTGCGCGAAGTGATCGAGGAAATATTGATCGATGAGCGCGCCGCAGCCGATACCCTCACGCAGGACTGGGAACGCGCCGCGGCCTATTCGATATTCGTTCTGGTGGGTGGGGCGGCGGTTCTGCTCTTTCTGATCACTGCTTCAGCGGTGGTGTCTTCGCAGGATATGCGTCGCATGCAAGTGCAGGCGTGGCTGAGGACCGGGCAGAACGAGCTGGGCGACCTGCTTCAGGGCGAGCAGGACATCGATACGCTGGGCGGGAAAATCGTAGATTTCGTCGCCCGCTATCTCAACGCCCAAGTGGGCGCCGTGTACGTTTCCGAAACAGCACAACCGCTTCGACTGATCGGCGGTTATGCACTTCCGGTTGCGACTGCAAATGGCGCCGACAGCGTTCGACCCGTGGGTGGCCTGACCC
>JAJAZK010000055.1 GCA_026785765.1 Rhodoferax sp.
GCACCAGTGTGCATGCCATGCCCGCTGGCACCGCGTTGCTGTGCACGCAGCAGGAGCGGTCCAGGGGCTTCGGTGCTGCCAGCGCTTTCCTGGCGCTTGCCCACCCGAGCGGTGAGAGGCCCCAATGGACCTGCGACAGGCGCGAGTTTTTCGATAAGAGCGGCGCGCTCGCACTCCCGCCCGGGCTCGCCAGTCGGCAAGGTGGCGGCCTTGACCCCTGCGCCGCGTTATCGATATCCATCCATCTGGAGGCCGGAGCCAGCGTGGAACATGTGTTCCTGCTCGGGTTCGGGGCAGACCAAAACCAGGCCCGCGCACTGGCCGAGGCGGCCACAGCAGAGCCGGTCTTGCAGCGCCAAGGCAAGGTCGACGCCTGGTGGAACACTTTGTTGCGGGCGACGCAGGTCAAGACGCCAGACCCATTATTTGATGCCCTTGTGAACCGCTGGCTGCCGTACCAGACCGTTGCCTGCCGCCTGTGGGCCAAGGCTGGTTTCTATCAGGCCGGCGGCGCCACCGGGTTTCGTGACCAATTGCAAGACGCATTGGCGTTGGCCTGGAGCGCTCCGCAAATGCTGCGTCAGCAAATCCTGACCTGTGCCTCGCGCCAATTCGCGCAGGGCGACGTGCAGCACTGGTGGCACGCCCCCGACGGCGCTGGAGTGCGCACGCATTTTTCGGACGACCTGCTTTGGCTGCCGTTTGCCTGCCTGCACTACCTGCGCGCCAGCGGCGACGACGCGGTGCTGGAGCAGCAGCTGCCATTCCTTGAGGGCGCGCCGATCCCCGAAGGAGCCGAAGACGCCTACTATGTTCCTGTTATTGGCACCGAGATGGCAAGCCTGTTTGAACACGCCGCGCGTACGATAGACCGCAGTCTGGCAGTCGGCGCGCATGGATTGCCGCTGATGGGCAGCGGCGACTGGAACGACGGCATGAACCGGGTCGGTATCGCCGGACGCGGCGAGTCGGTCTGGCTGGCCTGGTTCCTGTGCACCATCGTGCAAGGCTTCGCGCCGCTGGCACGCAGCCGCGGTGAAGTGGACAGGGCAGCGCGCTGGGAGGCCAGTGCGCGCGGATGGCACGCCGCGCTGCTTGGCCCGGCCTGGGACGGAAAGTGGTTCCGCCGGGCTTTTTTCGACGATGGCTCGGCGCTGGGGTCGGCCGCCAACCCCGAGGCACGCATCGATCTCATCGCGCAGGCCTGGGCCGTGTTGTGTGGCAATGTACCGCTGGAGTTGCAGCGCAGTGCCATGGCGGCGGTCGAGGAGCATTTGATGGACCATCGGGCGGGCCTGATCCGGTTGCTTGATCCGCCACTGCACGCGGCCGTTCCAAGTGCCGGTTACATCCAGGCTTACCCGGCAGGGATACGGGAAAACGGCGGTCAATATTCACACGCCGGCGTTTGGGCGCTGATGGCCCAGGCCAGTATGGCAGCGCGGGAGCCCAACGACAAAGGCGGTGCCGACCGGGTCTGGCGCAGCTTCACCTGGCTTAGCCCGGCACACCGTGCTGCCAACCCGTGGCAAGGCGCGGTGTATGGATTGGAACCCTATGTGATGGCCGGCGACACCTATTCGCAGGCGCCTTATACCGGGCGCGGTGGCTGGAGCTGGTACACCGGCGCCGCAGGGTGGATGCACCGCGCCGCCATCGAGTCGATTTTCGGTTTGCACATCGACGCCTCGAGCCTGCACTGCACGCCCTGCCTGCCTTCGCACTGGCCGCGCGCCGACATTCACTTGCGCCGCGACAGCCGCGTCATGCATTTCATCCTGTGGCGCGGCGCGGCCGCACAGGCATTGGAAGCGGTGGCCGAGCCCGGCGCGCTATTGCTGCTGCCCGGACAGCCACTGCAATGGAGTCTGCTGTCGGCGCATTCGTGCCACGTGATTCCATGGGAAAGAGAATGAGCAGCAAGCATCAGGAATTGGCGCGTCGCCTGCTGGGCGCAGAATTTGATGCGCTCGACGCGCAAACGCGCAACGCCACCCGGCATGCGGCCGGGCACACCCGCATCACGCGCCACCCGGACGCAGCCCCGGAAGATGCAAATACTTTTGGCCAACGCGCCGCCGACGCCGTAGCCAGCTTTGGTGGATCGTGGGTTTTCATCGGCTTGTTCGCGGCCGTTCTGGTGTTCTGGGTGGGGTTCAATTCATGGCTGCTGAGCGGCACCCCGAGCGTATTCGACCCCTATCCCTACGTCCTGCTCAACCTGTTCCTTTCAATGCTGGCGGCTATCCAGGCGCCCATCATCCTGATGTCGCAGAACCGCCAGTCGCAAAAGGATCGCGTGCAGGCCGAACACGATTACGAAGTGAACTTGAAGGCGGAACTCGAGATCATGTTGCTGCACGAGAAGGTCGACGCGCTGCGCCAGGGACAGTGGAGCGATCTGCTCGCGCTGCAAAAGGAACAACTCGACCTGTTGGCCAGCCTGGCAACCCGGCAAGCCCGCGCTCCCTCGCCACCTGCGGATACCAAGTAAAGCATTTGAAGCCCGACAGACGCGGCGATGTCCTACACCATCTGGTGCAGGACGCCGATGTGCTCCATGGCAGGTGGCTTTTACAGTCGCTCCATCGACCCGGCACATCCTTGCATCGGGTCCTGACAGGCAAAGAACCGGAATCCACAATGGCCAAAAAGAACCAGCCCTCCAATGTCAAGCATCTCCCAGTGGCAGGTAACCCGCACATGGCGCTTGACAACAACGCTATCGAAGCAGCCCGGCACAGCCTTAGCGAGGGGGCAGTGACGCCCAACTTCGGGCCATGGCGCGCCGATATCGTGCAGTTGTTAAACGACTCATTGGCCACTGAACTGGTTTGCGTGCTGCGCTACAAGCGCCACCATTTCACAGCGCAAGGACTGGCATCGCCCAAGATCGCCGAAGAGTTTTTGGTACATGCAAACGAGGAGTCGGCACACGCCGATCGCCTTGCGCAGCGCATCGTGCACCTCGGCGGTGAGCCTGATTTTTCGCCAGATTCACTGAGCA
>JAJAZK010000056.1 GCA_026785765.1 Rhodoferax sp.
CACCGCAGGACCGTCGGCGCGTTCAGCGCCCGACCGCCACGGCATGAGGCGCCGCTTGGCACGCCCTGCCGCGATGCGCGCCAAGGCCTACACGCCATACGCCAACGCAGCACCCAACCCGCGATCACCCAGCGGAATCACCGCGAAAATGCCATCCACCCCATGCACCGGAGATCGGGCACTATGCATTGGGGCAATTGACATGCAACAGGATTCGACGTGAACCGTTTTTCCATCTTCTCCATCGCGCGCAACGCGATGTCCTACCACGAGAACTGGCAAAAGCAGTGGCGCAGCCCCGAGCCCAAAAGCAGTTACGACGCGATTGTGGTGGGCGGCGGTGGGCACGGTCTGGCCACGGCCTACTACTTGGCCAAGGAACACGGCATGCGCAACATCGCCGTCGTCGAGCGCGGCTGGCTCGGTGGCGGCAACACGGCGCGTAACACCACCATCGTGCGTTCCAATTACCTGTGGGACGACTCCACCCATCTCTACGAAAAAGCACTGCAATTGTGGGAGGGCCTGTCGCAGGAGTTGAACTACAACACCATGTTCAGCCAGCGCGGCGTCATGAACGTCGGCCACTCCCTGCAGGACATGCGCGACATCCATCGCCGCGTGAACGCGAACCGCCTCAACGGCGTGGACGGCGTGGTGCTCAGCCCGCAGCAGATCAAGGACATGGTGCCGATCATGAACACCTCGGCCTCGCTGCGCTACCCGGTGATGGGCGCGTCGTTCCAGCCGCGTGCCGGTGTGGCGCGCCACGATGCAATTGCCTGGGGTTTCGCGCGCGCCGCCGATGCACTGGGCGTGGACATCCTGCAAAACTGCGAGGTGGTCGGGATCCGGCGCGAAAGCGGCGCCGTGACGGGAATCGAGACCACACGCGGCAGCATCAACAGCCGCAAGATCGGCATCGTCTCGGCCGGTCACAGCACGGTGCTGGCCGACATGGCTGGTATTCGTTTGCCGCTCGAGAGCCACCCGCTGCAGGCCCTGGTGTCGGAGCCGCTGAAGCCGGTGCTGCACACAGTCGTGATGTCCAACGCCATCCATGCCTATGTGAGCCAGTCTGACAAGGGCGACCTGGTGATTGGTGCGGGCATCGACAGTTACCTGGGTTATGGCCAGCGCGGCAGTTTCCCGGTGATCGAGCACACCTTGCAGGCAATTTGCGAGCTGTTCCCGATCTTTCGCCGGGTCCGCATGAACCGCCAGTGGGGCGGCATCGTGGACGTGGCGCCAGACGCGTGCCCGATTATTTCCAAGACCCATATCAAAGGCCTGTACTTCAATTGCGGCTGGGGTACTGGCGGCTTCAAGGCGACACCGGGCTCGGGCTGGGTGATGGCGCACACCATGGCGCAGGACCGGCCACATGCGCTGAATGCGGCGTTTGCACTGGACCGCTTCAATACCGGCCACCTGATTGATGAACATGGCGCCGCTGGTGTCGCGCACTAGGAAGAATCTGCATGTTATTGATCACCTGCCCCTGGTGCGGGCCACGCGCGGAGAGCGAGTTCAGTTGCGGCGGCGAAGCGCATATTGCACGTCCGCTGGACACCGACGCACTGAGCGACGAACAGTGGGGCGACTACCTGTTCATGCGCAAGAACCCCAAGGGAGACCACCGCGAACAGTGGCTGCACGCCTTGGGATGCCGGCGCTGGTTCAATGCCGAACGCAACACCGTTAGTTATGTGTTCTCGAAGTTTTACAAGCCGGGTGAAAACCCGGACGTGCCCGCACCGGCCGGGGGCGATACATGAGTGGTGTACGTCTGGCTGCTGGTGGTAACCGCATTGACCGCGCCCGGCCGCTGCGGTTTGAGTTCAACGGCCGCAGCTATCAGGGTTTTGTCGGCGACACGCTGGCCTCGGCGGTACTGGCAGCGGGTGAGACGGTGTTGTCGCGCTCGTGGAAGTACCACCGGCCGCGCTCGATTGTCAGCAGCGGCATTGAAGAACCTTCGGCCCTGGTGCAAATGGAATCCGGCCAATGGACGATTCCCAACGCCAAGATGCCCGAGGTCGAGTTGTACCAGGGCCTGAAGAGTGAAACCGTCAACCCGTGGCCGAGCCCGTTCAAGCACTTGCTGAGCATCAACCGCTGGTTCACGCCGCTGTTCCCGGCAGGTTTCTATTACAAGACGTTCATGTGGCCGGCCAAGGCCTGGATGAGGTACGAACACTTTATCCGCAAGGCCGGTGGCCTGGGCGCGGCGCCCGACCAGGAAGACCAGGACCGTTACGTACACCAGAACCTGCACTGCGATGTATTGGTGGCGGGTGGCGGTGTGGCAGGCCTGGCGGCGGCGCTGGTGGCGGGGCGCAGTGGCGCGCGTGTGGTCCTGGCCGAGCTGGGCGCCACCTTGGGCGGCTGCGCACACCGGCTACACGGCACGATCGACGGCCACAGCGTGAGCGACTGGGTGCACGCGGCCGAACAGGAGCTGGCGCAGATGCCCGAGGTGCGCGTCCTCCGCCGCGGTGTGGTGTTTGGCTCCCACGACCACAACTTCCTGACCATTCGTGAATCCCTGACCGACCATTTGCCCCTGCAAGAGCGCAAAGGTTTTCGCGAGCGCCTGTGGCGCGTGCGCGCAGCACAGGTGGTGCTGGCCACCGGTGCCCATGAGCGTCCGATGGTGTTTGGCAACAACGACCTGCCCGGTGTGATGCTCTCCAGCGCCATGGCGGACTACGCCGCGCTGTATGGGGTGTTGGTCGGGCGCAACATCGTGCTGCTTGCCAACAACGACAGCGCGTATGCGGATGCATTGGTGCTGAAGAATGCCGGTGCCCAGGTCACCGTGGTTGATGTGCGCCCTGCGCCCGCAGGCCCTGTGGGTCTGGCGGCGATGGCGGGCGCGGCCGGGGTGGAGATGGTGCGTGGTTTTGTGCCGCTGCATGCAAGCGGGGTGGCGGCGGTCAGCGCCATCGTGCTGCGTGCGATGTCTGGCGCCAAGGCCAGTGGTGAACAACGCACGCTGGCGTGTGATGCGCTGGGGTTGGCCGGCGGCTGGAATCCGGCCGTCCACCTGCATTCACATGCGGGTGGCAAGGTGCGCTGGGACGACGCGTTGGTCTGCTTCCGCCCCGCAGCGCCGGTACCGGCGCAGGCCTGTGTGGGCGCCTGCAATGCGACCTGGTCACTGAAGCATACGCTGGAAGAAGCCAGCCGATTCGGCGCAGCGGCTGCCACCCACGCTGGTTTCCCGGCAGATGCGACGCTCCACCATGTAGTGGACGAACCGCCCGCTGAGCCGATCGCCGCGTTCTGGATTGCCGAGACCGATGAGCCGGTTGCGCGGCGCGCCAAGGCCTTCGTGGACTACCAGAATGATGTCGCTGCCAGTGACATCGAACTCGCGATTCGCGAGGGCTTCGAGTCGATCGAACATATCAAGCGCTACACCGCACTGGGTTTCGGCACTGACCAGGGCAAACTCGGCAACATCAACGGCATGGCGCTGGCCGCGCGTGCCATGAACAAGCCGATCGATCAGGTTGGCACGACCACGTTCCGGCCGAATTACCTGCCGATCAGTTTTGGCACCTTTGCCGGGCTCGAGCGCGGCGACCTGTTCGATCCGGCACGCCATACCAGTGCCCATCGCTGCCATGTCGTTGCCGGCGCCCTCTTCGAGGATGTGGGGCAGTGGAAGCGGCCCTGGTACTTTCCCAAGGGCAAAGAGGATCTGCAGCAGGCGGTGCAGCGCGAATGCCTTGCCGTGCGCAGCGGCGTTGGCATGCTCGACGCCTCCACGCTGGGCAAGATCGACATCCAGGGCCCGGACGCTGCCAAGCTGCTCAACTGGATGTATACCAACCCGTGGCTCAAGCTGGAGGTGGGCAAGTGCCGCTACGGCCTGATGCTCGACGAGAACGGCATGGTGTTCGACGACGGCGTCACCGCACGGCTGGGCGAGAACCATTTCCTGATGACCACCACCAGCGGCGGCGCGGCGCGCGTGCTGGGCTGGATGGAGCGCTGGGTGCAGACCGAGTGGCCCGACATGCAGGTTTACATGACCTCGGTCACCGACCAGTGGTCGACCTTTGCGGTGGTGGGTCCGAAGAGCCGCGCCGTGGTGCAGAAGGTGTGCCACGACGTGGACCTGTCGAGCGAGGCCTTTCCGTTCATGAGCTGGCGCGCCGGTACGGTGGCCGACGTACCGGCACGGGTGATGCGCATCAGCTTTTCGGGCGAGATGTCATTCGAGGTGAATGTGCCGTCCAACACCGGTGAACATGTCTGGAAGGCCTTGCTGGCAGCCGGGCAGGAATTCGGCATCACGCCCTATGGCACCGAGGCGATGCATGTGCTGCGGGCGGAAAAGGGTTACATCATTGTGGGCCAGGACACCGACGGCTCGATCACCCCATTCGACCTGGGTATGGGCGCCATGGTGGCCAGGAACAAGGACTTTCTGGGTCGGCGCTCGCTCACCCGCAGCGACACCGCCCGCGCCGACCGCAAACAATTGGTGGGATTGCTCACCGACGACCCGGGCCTGGTCCTTCCCGAGGGCAGCCAACTGACCGAACGCTCCCAGCCCAGCCCGCCGCCGGTGCCGATGCTGGGGCATGTGACATCGAGTTACTTCAGCCCGATCCTGAAGCGTTCGATTGCGATGGCGCTGGTGCGATCTGGCCAGCAGCGTGTGGGCCAGAAGGTGTATGCCGCACTGGCCGACGGCCGTTACGTTGCCGCCACCGTCGGCAGCACGGTGTTCTACGACCCACAAGGAAAACAGCTCCATGCCTGATGTCGCCTTGGGCAGCCCGCTGGCCGCATTTCTGGATGGTGGCACGCGCACCCTGCAGATCGACGGCCGCAGCGCGGTGCTGCAAGAAGTTCCCTTCGTGGAGATGGTCAACCTGCGTGGCAATGGACAAGACGCGTTGTTTGCCCAAGCGGTGCAGCAGGCCACGGGTCTGGCGTTGCCGCTGCGCGCCAACACTGCCAGCCTTGGCGCGCAACGCCAGTGGTTGTGGCTGGGGCCGGACGAGTGGCTGCTGAAGTGCCGCGACTGGCCTGCCACCGAGGCCATGGACACCCTGAGCGCCGCATTGCTGGGCATGCACAGCGCCGTAGTTGATGTGGGCCATGGCAACACGACGGTGCTGCTGTCCGGGCCGGGGGCGGGCGAGTTGCTCGCGCGCGGCTGCCCGCTGGACTTGCATCCGCGGGTGTTTTCAGCGGGTAGTGTGGCGCAGACCCATGTGGCCAAGGCTGCGGCCACCATCCTCTGCGTGGAGCCGGGAACCCGTTTCGAGCTGACTGTGCGGCGCAGCTTTGCCGACTACCTGGTGCGCTGGTTGTGCGCGGCTGGCGAGTAACTCGCGTCTGAGCCGGGTCGATGACTTTTTTTCTCGGCGTCGATACCGGTGGCACCTTCACCGACGCCGTGTTGCTGGACGCGCAGCGCCGCGGGGTGGCCACGGCCAAGAGCCTGACGACCCGCTTCGACCTGGCGCTTGGTATTGGTGCTGCCCTGGACCAGTTACCGGCCGAGTCGCTGGCGCGGGTGGACCTGGTGTCCCTGTCGACCACGCTGACCACCAACTCCGTGGTCGAGGGCAAGGGTTCACCCGTGTGTG
Source organism: Rhodoferax sp. (assembly GCA_026785765.1). Classification (GTDB taxonomy): domain Bacteria; phylum Pseudomonadota; class Gammaproteobacteria; order Burkholderiales; family Burkholderiaceae_C; genus CAISIP01. The sequence goes on from JAJAZK010000056.1 coordinate 5,616, forward strand.
TGCTGCTGGCCGGCTACGACGCCGCCCAGATCAAGTCCAGTGGCCTGATCGAACTGCTCGGCGCCGACGCCATCGTGTCGCTTGCGGGCGGTCACGACGCGGGCGCTGCGGCGCTGTGTGCCCTTGATGAAGCTGCCGCCCGCGCCGCGATCCTGCGCCAGGCACCGCGTGTATCGGCGTTTGCGATCTCCGCCAGTTTCGGGGTGCGCAACCCGGCGCACGAGTTGCAGCTGCGCGCCTGGGTCGAGCAGTTGTGCGACAAACCGGTGACCTGCGGCCATGAACTGGCCTCCAGCCTGGGCGCGCCGCGCCGCGCAATGACCGTGGCTTTGAATGCGCGCATGATTTCGCATGTGAAGCTGCTGATCGAGTCGGTGCAGCGCACGCTGGTACAGCGGCGCATCGATGCGCCGCTGATGATCGTCAAGGGCGACGGCAGCCTGATCAATGTACACAGCGCCTTGCAGCGTCCAGTAGGCACTGTTTTGTCGGGCCCGGCGGCGAGTGTGCTGGGGGCCTGCTTTCTGAGTGGTCAGCAGGATGCCATCGTGGCCGACATGGGCGGCACCACCACCGATATTGCGGTGGTGCGCGGTGGCCAGCCCGAGCTCAGCTTCGACGGCGCCATGGTGGGCCAGTGGCGTCCCATGGTGGAGGCGGTGAAGATCTATGCAATCGGGCTGGGAGGCGACAGCGAAGTGCGTTTTGGCGGTGGCGAAGGCCTGGTGATCGGCCCGCGCCGCGTGCTGCCGCTCAGCCTGCTGGCGCACCAGCATCCGCACATCCTGCCAGTGCTCGAGCGCCAGCAGAACGAGGCACCGCACGCCAGCCAGATTCGTTTTGCGCAACGCCTGCACGCCGACGCGGCGCATCTGAGCCGGCTGCCGGAGGACGAATTGGCGGCCTGGGAGCGGCTGGCGCAAGGACCGGTGGACCTGGAGCGTGCCAACATCGAAGAGCGCGGTCTTTCACGCGCCCTGGCCCGGCTGGAGCGCAAGGGGCTGGCGATCTACAGCGGATTTACGCCCAGCGATGCAGCGCATGTGCTGGGACTGTCGAACCACTGGAGCCGGGATGCTGCAGTTTATGGTGCGCGTATCTGGGCGCGCCAGATGCGCCATCTGTATGGCCTGGGCACCTGGAAGCTGGGTGATGCCGAGGCGCCGGCGCGCCAGGTGGTGGACAAAGTCATCAACACGATCTGCCAGAAGCTGATCGAAGCCGGCTTGAACGACGCCGGCCAGTTGACTGAAGCAAACGCCGGCAAGATCGCAAACCTGCTGACCGGTATGGTGCTGGGCGGCAATTCGCAGGATGGGCAACGGCCGGTATTTGCGCTGAAGTTCGCACCCGATCTGCCGCTGGTCGCGGTCGGTGCACCGGCCGCCAGTTATTACCCGGCCGTCGCCGCTGCGTTGGGCGTGCGGCTGGAACTGCCGCGTTTTGCCGAGGTGGCAAACGCCATCGGTGCGGTATTGGGGCAAGTGTCGCAGCGGGTGCATGTGATCGTGTCGCAGCCGGTGCGTGGTGTGTTCCGCGTGTTCACCGCCCAAGGGCCGCGCGATTTTGCCGACGTCGCCGCCGCGGTGTCGCACGCCCAGCAATTGGCCAGTGCCGAGGCGCTGCGCCGCGCCTTGGAGGCCGGGGCGGCCCATGTAGAGGTGTTGCTGAGCCAGACCGACAACAAGGTCAGCAACGACATCGACGGTGACATGTTCTTCGAGGCCCGGGTGACGGCAACCGCGTTCGGGCCGCCCCGTACGCGCCAGCACCTTAGCGCTGATGGCGACCTACCGCATGCCAACATCGCGCAGCCAGCTTGAGCGGTCGCTCGCAACGCATGGGCTGCGCCTGCGCGGCGGCTTTGTGCCAGCGCCAGCAGAGGCACTGCCCGCCTTGCCGGGCGCTGCGCCAGCCGCGGTGGTCTGGATGGTTGGGCAGGTGGGCTCGGAAGTCTGGCCGCATTTTTCTGCCTCACCCATGTTCCGGGACAAAAAGCCTGATCCACTGGACCGCTGGAGCAAGTCAATTGGCAACGTCATGGCCGCGCACGCGGGTGGTGTCGCGGTGTATCCCTCGGACGGCCCGCCCTGGTTCCCGTTCCAGCAGTGGGCGATGCGCGCCGAGCCGGTGCAGGCGAGTCCGCTGTTGCTGCAGATCCACCCGGAGTTCGGTTTATGGCACGCCTACCGCTTTGCATTGGTGCTGCCAGAGCTGGCGGCGGCCGATGCGCAGTCGCTGCTGGCGGCCTCGGTCGCCGCGCCGGATGTCTGTCTGCAATGCGAAGCCCAACCCTGTCTTTCAGCCTGCCCGGTCGAGGCGTTTTCCGGTATCACGTATGCGGTGGACACGTGCGCTGCGCACCTGCACCAGCCGCAGGGCGCAGAGTGCATGGAGGGCGGCTGTCTTGCGCGCCGGGCCTGCCCGGTTGGCGTCGGCCAGCGCTACCAGCCCAGCCATGCGGCGTTTCACATGCAGGCCTTTCGCGGCAGGCGCTGATGGCGCGACAGGGGCAAGGTCAGTGTGCACGACGTAGTGAAGTCCGGTAACAGACATCGGCACCAACTTTGGTTGGCAACTTTTGGGTGAGCTTGGCCCCTTCCAGCATGGGCGGTAGCGCCATGTTGGTCGTTCTGATCAGCTGATTTTTCATGTGGCTACGGCGCAAACTGATTTGGGAGTCATCTGCCAGGACGGAGCGACGTAAGAGGCATCTGCAACTTCGTCATGCCGAACCACGGTCGTGCGCCGCGAGCGCGCCGTACCAATAGATACCCTGCATAACTCAAGGCAAAAGTCATTGCGACCAGCACCGGCCCCTCCACGATTGGCGTCAAATGCATCGGCAGCAATGCCTGACTGCCCACGCCTTCATCTGCAAGACCGTGTGCGGGAACCAAGCGGCGAAAAGATCTGGAATTTCTGCTGGGGAGATGGGCCTTGCGTTCATGCAAACAACCTGCTCGCCACTGGGGAGTGCACGACAACAAAGCCGGTGATGTTGACGACGACTGTCGCCCAGTACTTTGCGACGAATTCCGGCTTGGACGACTTGTGGCGAAGAAGCTGCTGGGCGAGCAATGCTCCTGGCCAGCCGCCCAGGATGCCGAGCCAGTGGAGTGCTGCTTCCGATATGCGCCACCCAGCACGACGGGCTGCGGACTTGTCGATTGCGTAGAACACGATGGCAAGGAGGCTCGCAACGACGTACGCGACCGCTACCCATGGGCTGACGCGCCATCGCCAGGCGACAAACACATAAATACAAAAGAAGCATGGCAGGACGAGCCTGCGTGCAGGCGTCCAACGGGCGGTCTGCCCTGCTCTTCGACCTGGCGCTTGCTTGCTTGGGCGAACGAAATGAACTGACTTTGCCCGCTTCTTGCCCTGCGACCCCAACTCGACTTCGAAGGATGACAGCAGCCCCACCACGGGGCGACCGCTGCCCGCTGGCAAGGACTTGATATGGACAAAGATCTCTTCGCCCCCCACTGCCGGTTCGATGAATCCGAAGCCTCGTTCGTCATTCCAGGATTTCAGGCGTCCTTCGAATCGCATGCTGGATCACCTCAAGGCCCGACGAATAGCGCTTATCCGCTTCGCTGCCACTCTGGTAAAGACCAGTGTCACATCGGGCGGCAGAGTGACGGGATTCGTTCTATGGGTTCGATCATTCATGCCGTTACGGGTCGATCGGAAAGACAAGGTTTGCGC
>JAJAZK010000057.1 GCA_026785765.1 Rhodoferax sp.
GGCCAGTAATACTTGGAAACCCATTCTAGCCAACGGGTGACGCCGTCGTCGGCCCGGCGCCAACCCGAAAACCGGCACCTACAATTGCGCGATGAACTTCGCAACGATCTCGGCGCTCTCGCCATTGGACGGCCGTTACGCCGCCAAACTGGCAGCGTTGCGTCCGCTGATGAGCGAGCAGGGTTACATGCAACGACGGGTCCAGGTTGAAGTCGCCTGGTTTGTCAATCTGAGTGATGCCGGTTTCGATGAGTTCAAGCCGCTTTCTGCCGGAGCGCGCACTTACTTGCTAAATCTGGTTCGCAACTTTGCGGAAAGCGACGCGCTGGCAATCAAACAAATCGAGAAAACCACCAACCATGACGTAAAAGCGGTCGAGTACTGGATCAAATCCCGCTTCGAGTCCCGTCCCGAATTACTGCAGGCCAGCGAATTCGTGCATTTCGCCTGCACCAGTGAGGACATCAACAATACCAGCCACGCCTTGCAACTACGCGCCGCGCGCGACCTGATCGTGCTGCCAGGGCTGGACCGCTTGCTGCTGAAACTGCGCGAGATGGCACGCAACTTTGCCACTGTGCCCATGCTCAGCCGCACCCACGGGCAGACCGCCAGCCCGACCACCGTCGGCAAGGAAATCGCCAACGTCGTCGTCCGGCTCCAGACCGCCTGCGACCGCATCGCCGCCGTGCGCATCCTGGCAAAAATGAATGGTGCGGTCGGCAACTACAACGCACATCTGGCGGCTTGGCCAGATTTCGACTGGGAGGCTTTTGCCAGGAAGGTCGTCGAGGCACCGGAGCCCGGACACGCGGCCGACTCGAATGCATGGGGGCTGGGACTGAATTTCCAGCCGTTCAGCATCCAGATCGAGCCCCATGACTACATGGCCGAACTGTTCGACGCAGTGGCGCGCGCCAACACCATCCTGATTGACTGGTCACGCGATGTCTGGGGTTATGTCAGCCTGGGCTATTTCAAGCAGAAACTGCGCGAAGGTGAAGTCGGCTCGAGCACCATGCCGCACAAGGTCAATCCGATCGACTTCGAAAACGCCGAGGGTAATCTGGGCCTGTCCAACGCCTTGTTGCGCCACCTCAGCGACAAACTGCCGGTCAGCCGCTGGCAACGGGACCTGACCGATTCGACGGTCTTGCGCAACATGGGCGTGGCCCTGGGTTACGCGGTACTGGCGTACGAGTCGCTGTCCATCGGGCTGGCCAAACTGGAGCTAAATGTGGCCGCCACGGCGGCCGACCTGGACAACTCCTGGGAGGTGCTGGCCGAACCGATTCAAACGGTGATGCGCCGTTTCGGGCTGCCCCAGCCCTATGAGCAGCTCAAGCAGTTCACGCGCGGCGCACCCATGACCAAAGAGCTGATCCACGGCTTCATTGCCGAACTCGACATCCCGCAGCCTGACAAACAGCGCCTGTTGGCGATGACCCCCGCCAGCTACGTTGGCAAAGCCGCCGAACTCGCCCGGCGCGTCTGAGCGCGGTTGGCTATGGCGCTCAAGTCCACCATCTTCAAGGCGGCACTGCAGATCGCCGATATCGACCACGGCTATTACGCAGACCACAATCTGACACTGGCGCGCCATCCCAGTGAAACCGACGAACGCATGATGGTTCGCCTGGCGGCCCTGGCGCTGCATGCGTTCAAGTTGCACAGTGTGTGCAAAGGCGATGGTGTGCTGGCGTTTGGTGCCGGTCTGTCGGACCCGGACGAGCCCGACGTCTGGCTGCGTGATTTCACCGGACACACCCGCCTTTGGATTGAGGTCGGACAGCCGGAAGACAAACCCCTGCTCAAGGCCTGCAACAAGGCCGACGAGGTGGTTTTGTACTGCTTCCACCATGCAGCCGAAGTGTGGTGGCGCCAGATGGAGTCGAAACTGTCGCGTCCGCGCAATCTCAGTGTGTTCCGGATCGTCTCCGCCGATTCCGTAGCTCTGGCGGCACTCGCGCAACGCAGCATGCAATTGCAGGCGACGGTGCAGGAGGGTGTGCTGTCCCTCGGCGACACCAGTCGCAGCGTCCAGGTCGAACCGATCCGCTGGAGGTAGTCAGGGCACCGAGCGACTTTCGGCAGCACGTTCTGCGTAACGGTTGAAGCGCCACGAGTCCCGTTGCAGGCTGATGCGCTGCCAAGTGAGGCGTTTCTCGGCCGGGCGCATCTCGGTCCAATACTGCACTTCCGCAAAGCTGCGACCGCAGCCCTTGCAGGTTTCGTCACCCTGGCTGGTGGAACAAATCGCAATACAAGGCGTGTCGGGAGTGGTTTCGTACCACGCAAACCAGGCCGCGTAGGCCGTCGCCGGGATGCTGAACTCGTCGGCCAGTGACTCATGGTGATACACCATAAGCGCATATACCTCTGCCAACGCCCGGACCGCCGGCTCAAGCGAGAACCCGTCGGGCGACGGGGTTCTCTGGCGCCAATAGTTGATGGCCGCTTCAATGTCGGTGATGTGAATGCCAGCCATGGTCGCAGGAACGGGGAGGCGCATCATACCGCCGCCCGGAAACGCGGGGACTCCAGGTGTCTTTGCGGTGGTATGCTGAACGGGCATGAAGTTAATCGTCGAATGAAGCTAATCGTCAAATGGCTGCTCAGCGCCAGCGCGTTGCTGGCGGTGGCGTATGTCTACAACGGAGTCCAGATCAACGGCTTTGCCAGCGCACTCATCGCGGCATTTGTGATCGGGCTGCTCAATACCATCGTGCGACCGCTCCTGATCATTCTGACCTTGCCGGTGACTCTGGTCACCCTGGGTCTGTTCCTTTTTGTGATCAATGCCCTGATGTTCTGGGCTGCTGCCGGAGTACTGGATGGTTTTAAGGTCACCGGCTTCGGGGCGGCGCTGCTCGGGTCCCTGATCTATTCGGTGTTTGGCCTGGTGATCGAGTCAGCGCTCGAGCGATTGTTCTCGAAACAGTAACTGGACGGCACGCGTGCGCGTGTCGATAATGGAAGCTTCGATGTGGTCGAGGCCAGCGCTTTGTGTGTTGCGCAACAGAATCTGGGCGGCCTTGAAGCGCTCCAATGCGCCAGCGAAGTCAAGTTGCGCCACCCGTGCTTCCGCATCGGCCCGAATTGCCCGCAAGGCTTGTCCTTGTGCGGCGCTGGCAACCGAAAGCAGTTGCCAGGCCCCGGCATCCCGCGGATGGGTCGCCAACCAGGCCGACAGCGACTGCGCGGCCTGCGCCGCGTTGCCGCGGCCAATCTGGGACTGCGCGGACAAAAACAACTCCGGACGACCCAAGGGCTTGAGATCAGGCACGGGGTCCCCGGCTTGTTGCGCCACCTCTGCCGTCAGCAGCGTCGCCAGGCGTTGCGCTGCTGGCGCGGCGCGCACCAGGCCATTCAAACGGTTTGCTGCGTTGCGCGCAGCCGGGAACTCGCGCAACTTTGCAGCTGCGAGTGCGCCCGCGTACAGTACACCGGCCTGGCGCACGCTGAACACATCGATGATCAACTCCGGCGCGGCATCTGCTACTAGCTGGCGCAGAATGTCCACGCCTGGGTTCGACAACACGCGCGCGCGCGCGCTCACCATGGCATGCTCCAGCGTAATCTCCACCACCCCGGCAACACCTGCTGGCTGGCGCGACTGCATATCGGCAATGCGTTCGGACGTCAGCGGATGGCCACGCAGATAGGGAAATGAACCATTGTCATTCAGTCGGGACGCCTGTTGCAGCTTGTCGAACATGGACACAAATCCCTGCGGTGCGAACCCGGCCTGTGTCATGACGCCAAAACCCACCCGATCCGCTTCGCGCTCCATGTCGCGCGAAAAATTCAGCTGGTTTTGAATCGCTACCGCCTGCCCGCCCGCCAACAGCGCATTGGCAGCGTCGGGACTCTTGCTGGCCGCCAGCGCACCCAGGATCATGGCCCCGATCAGCCACGGCCGTTGTTCGCTCTGCTTGGAGGTCAAGCGGGAAATATGGCGCTGGGTGACATGGCTGAGCTCATGCGCCAGCACCGAGGCCAGCTCGTCACGGCTGCTGACCACGGCAATCAGGCCCAGATGCACACCCAGATAACCACCGGGAAGGGCAAACGCGTTGATGCTGCGGTCCCGCCCGAGGACAACCTCCCAGGCAAAACGCTCTTCGAGTTCGGCAGAAATGTCACCCCGCGAGCGGGCTGCGGCGAGCAGGGGTTTCCAGACGCCGTCCACGTACTCGACCAGGACCGGATCATCGAGGTAATCGGGGTCGCGGTAAATCTCCCGCGCAATCCGGTCGCCAATTCGGCGCTCGGCAGCGGCTCCCAGCTCACTGCCGTCGCCAAGCGCGGGCAGCTGCCCGGCGCTTGGGCGTACCGGCACGCTGGGCGCCACCTGCGCGGTGGGGGACAGTTCCTGGGCCGAAACCGCAAAAACAAATGTACCCGCCAGCAACAGCAGCAAGGTAGCGCTCCGCGCAGTACACCGCTCGCGCCACCTGGACCAACGATTGGATGAAGGGTTCAATACGGGTCCGATGGGATAAACACCAATACCTCGGCTGCGACGGGGTCAAACACGACCGGGCCGAGTGACTTGGGGACCGCCAGCGCGCAAAGGTCCGCTCCACCGGCTGCTTGGCTCATTGCGAAATTCAGTTCTGACATGGTCGTATGATGCTTCCAAAGAATAAACAATCCGCAAAGCTGCATTACAGATTGATTCTGCGCTCGCAGTTTCAAGCCAGACCAGGCCACCTTACACCGCAATGACACAGTTGACGCATTTCGACTCGAATGGCCAGGCCCATATGGTGGACGTTGGTGACAAACCCAGCACCCGGCGCGTCGCGGTGGCCGCTGGGCGCATCGAGATGCAGGCCGAAACCCTGGCAACCATCCGCGCTGGTAGCGTGAAAAAAGGGGATGTGCTGGGTATCGCGCGTATTGCTGGCATTCAGGCCGCCAAAAAAACCAGTGATCTGATCCCGCTTTGCCACCCGCTGGCACTTACCCGAGTGGCACTGGACCTTGTGTTGTGTCCGCCCGACGACTCAACCCGTGGCGGCGTAACCTGCACCGCGACTGTGGAGACCGTCGGCCCAACTGGAGTCGAAATGGAGGCGCTGACCGCCGTTCAGGTAGCCCTGCTGACGATCTACGACATGTGCAAGGCCATGGATCGCGGCATGACCATCACGGATGTCAGGCTGCTGGAAAAACACGGCGGCAAATCCGGCAGTTTTGTCGCGCGCGAAACCGGCGCCTGAGCCGCTTGTTGCCTTCGACCGGCAGACAAACGCCTATGGTGGCCCGTGCGCCGCTGGCGCGGGAGACAACCGGGGCTCGATGCCATGCAGGCTGGCCCAGCGCGCAAAATCGGTCGGGAATGCGGCCTTATAACGAATGAGATATTCTCGCGCCTCGGAGGCTCGTCCCAGCAGCAACGCGCTCTCAATCAACTTTTCGACGACCCTGGTCTCGGGCGAGAAATGCAACAAGTCCTTGGCCAGGGAATTGACATATGCCGCGTTTTCGAGAGTGAGTTCGACGGTGGACAATTCGGCAAATCGGACCTGGTTGGCAAACAGGCGCGAGCCACGGATTTTTTCGAGCGTGTTGTCCTTGTAACCTGACATGCGCCGTTCGGGGGCCAGGTAGATCTGGCTGACGCGTTGGTAGTCCCACGCGGCGTACGCAACAAGGCAGATCACCATGAAGGCAAGCGTCCCAATGACTATCCTGGTCACCAAGCCGCCGACTTGGGGTTGCGCCGAGTCAGGCGGTCTGGCCGCCCCTGTTTCCGAGACCGATATACCGCCACGCGTGGTCAGCAACAACCAGGTGCAAACAAGCGCCGCCATCTGAAACGGTCCGTACCACAGAGGGTACTCAAGCATGCTGTGCAGAAGTATCAACGCCAGCACGGCCCACGCCATTTGCCGCACCGGAGAGGCCTCGCGCCAAGGGCGAGCGCGCCAGACCATCCACAAGCCGAGCCCGCACGCGCACAACGCCACCGGCAATCCCAGCTCGACGGCCAAATGCAAAGGCAGGTTATGCGCATTGTCAAGGATGTCGCAAAACCTCGGGCCCGAATACAGGCGCATGAAGTGGGCAAAGTCAAGTTCGCCCCAGCCCCAACCCCACCACGGTTTGTCGATGACAAGTTGCCAGACATTCCCCCACAAGGTCCAGCGGCTCGAGCACGCAGGTCCGCCATCCTGCAGGCGCGCCAGGATACCGCTGGCGGAAGGGTCCAGCCCGGCAAGCCGTGGCAATATCAAGGCTGCGGATCCGTACGCCAACAGCACGGTCAATGCCAGAGTGCGTGTCGCAGCCTGACGCCAGTAGCCCCAGACAGCCAACAGAATCAGTATCAGTCCCAGTTGCACCATACCGGTACGAGAGGACGACGCCGCGTTACCGACGGCCATCAAAGTGGCAACGCCAACGACCGCCCAGCCTGGTTGGCCATCCGACGCCCGCCAGGAAGACGGAAGCCGCATGATCCCGAAATTTCGGTGTACTGAAGACAAAAACAAGGTCGCTAAGCCGATGTTGGTCAAGGTGGCGAATTGGTTGCGTTGGCGCAGGTTGGCGAAAGCCTCGCCAATTGGCGTGGTGTTGACAAACGGTGCCAATGCGGAACTCCAACCGAAATACTGGAGCAGTCCGATCCCGGAGCTGATGGCGGCAGCTACCAGCCAAGCTGCCGCAGCGGCGTTCGGCCAGTCCATGCGCGTCCAAATTCCCAGCAGCACAATGACTGCGCCACACATCAGCGACACCAGCCAGGGCAAAGCGGCGGGCCATGGGCCGATGGCAATGGGCCACAGCCATGGCAGTGCAACCACGACGATCGCCATAGGGTGAACCGTTCGCTTTAGTAAACCCTCCTGTAGTCGGAGCGTCAATTGCCAACCTTGGTTTCAAGCCAGGCCGTTGTCAACATGGGAACAGTGGCGCAGAAATGCATAAGTGACATGTCTCAGGCCAGTGCCCGCAATGGTTTCAAGGCCAGAATACTGCCGCGATTTGAGGGTCGGATTCCGCCTGTTTCTTCAAAGCGTTTCTAATTGCCAGACACTGCGTTTCCGGCACCATCGTACACATCCGTCGAAACCACAGTACAGCCTCATCGGGCCGATTGTTCCAAACCAGCGCAGTTGCCAGCTTGTGTACCGTGCCCGCGTTTGGGTAAAGCCCGGCCACGCGCCGCATCCAGTCCAGTTGCTCCAGCGACATTCCTGCACTCGGTTCAAATCGGGCAAAAATGATCATGTCGCGCAGTTGATCGAGCAGCAGCACCTCAGGTGGAGAGCGTGAATTGTTCGTGCGGAAGTTCGCCCATTCAAAACGCAACGCCTGATAACTCGCCTCAACGCGCAAATAGTCACGCACCGTGACGGACAGCAGGAGTGCGGAAGCCACCCACATAACGCCAGCAATCCATCGTTGCCCAAACGCGACCAAACGGCCATTCAAACGGGCGTCAAGAGTCCCAATTACGAGACCTGCTGGCAATAGGAAGTACGCATAATGCAGCGGAAATTCAAGCATCGCGTGATTGCCCACCACAACCAAAAACAGGAACAGGAGCGCGCTCGTCGCATCCTTAATGGCACGAAAGCGGCGCCATAACCAAATGGCAAGAACGCCTGATACAACCAAACCCAGTGGAACCCCGCAATACAACAACAAGTCCAGAATCAGATTGTGTGCATGAGAAAACACTGTCCCGAGCGGCGGATGTTCCAGGGCGACGGCCAATTGCGCCATGCTTGTTTGGTTCCAACCGTAACCGGACCATGGTTTATGCCAGATAGCGTCAAGAAACAGGGCCCACACCTGTGGGCGCATCTCCGAGGAGACGCGGACCACTCCGTCAATGCCTGCTTCGCCCGTACCGAGAAACACAGCTTGCGCTGCGAACGGGATAATCCAGACGAAAAAAAACAAACCCATTGCAAGACCGGTGGCGACCCCCGGCGTGGGTCGCCATGGCCACAAATAGCGCCAGTACCAAACGGCCCGCCCCAATAAAAGCAGTCCGAGCCAGGCTGTGCGGGATGCAGTGAGCGCCAC
>JAJAZK010000058.1 GCA_026785765.1 Rhodoferax sp.
CCTGACGGCTGCGGTAGCGAGCGCCTTGGGAGCGGCCCGGCGGCGCTCATCGGGACTCCCTGCGACCCTGGTTTTCAAACGTGGCGTTGCGCAGGAAACCAGAGGGCATCTGCAGGGCCGAAGTTCCGCCCAGTTGCTTGTGTGCTGCCATCATTTCATCCAGCCTGGCGTCGCGCAACATCACGCCGGGTTCTGCGGCTGGCGGCAATGTGACCGGCTCGGCCTTGGTAGCCACCCCGACTTCCTGGCCAGCCGGCCCAAAGAGGCGCGACAGTTGTGTGGCCGGTTGTTGCCAAACACCGATGTTCCACGCCAGCACGCCAACCGCCGCCGCGGACGCTGTAGCAGCAAACCACTTCCAGCGCGTCACCTCGTCGTTTGCCGCCGCAAGCCTGTCCTGCCGCTGTCCCAATGCGGCCGACGGCTGCCGCGCTGCCGGAGTGCTTCCAGAGGGACCGGTGCCAGAGCCGGGTTTCAGCCCAAGCTGCGGGCGGAGTCGCCGCAAAAACGCGGCCTCGTCCCGGGCGATTACGATGTCGGCGCAGCGCAAAACATCTCCTGCCACATGGTAGGAACGCCAGACGGCAAGCGCCTCTTCAGACTCGCGCAGCAAGGTCACCGCACGGTTGAAGTCGTCGCCACGCAGCTCGCCATCAGCAAACGCTGACAACAATTCGTGGTCTACAAACTGATTCTTGGTCATCGTATTAATCCCTTCGTCCCACTACCAGCGCTTGCCAATCCGGTTTTCAAGCATCGGCCGTATCCTCGCTGAGATCGCCTCTCGCGCGCGAAATATCCGCGAGCGCACCGTCCCGATAGGACAATTCATGACCGCTGCGATTTCGTCATAACTCAATCCCTCGATCTCGCGTAACGTTACTGCCTGGCGCAAATCCTCCGGAAGGGCTTCCATCGCTGCATTCACTACCGCACCGATTTCCTTTGCGGCGTAGACCGATTCCGGCGTTTCATCGGTTGTTGGTTCATTTCCGGGGCGGGAAGTTTCATCTTCATCGTCCGTGCTGCGAAATGAGCTGTTAGAAAGCACAGGATCATTCTTGAGCTCCATCAATGCCTTCTTCGCAGTATTGACTGCGATCCGGTAGAGCCATGTATAAAACTGCGCATCACCACGAAACTGATGTAGCGCCCGATAGGCCCGGATGAACGTTTCCTGGGCAATGTCCTCCACCAGATCAACATCACGCACCATGCGCCCGATCAAGCGCTGAATGCGCCTCTGGTATTTGATCACCAACAATTCGAACGCGTGCTGGTTGCCGGCGAGCGTTTGCTCTACCAACAGCAAGTCGCCGCCGTCGGGCGTCGGCGCATCCTGTCGCGCACGACCTGACACAGTCATCGGCTTGTCATCCGGTTCGTGAGACACCCGCACCCCCGGTTGAATCCTGCAAAAGACCTTCTTCTGGTGTTTGATGCGGCGCCAGCGCCGCGCGCCGAAAGGAAATCCACTCGCTCCCCGTCCCAGCAAAAATCATCCATTCCTTGTGCCTTTGCCCGCCTGGCGGCTGAAAACGCACGAGCAGGAATTTCTGCAAGTCAAGTTCCACAGCAATCTGTCCCACTACGCGCTGGTGGCCAACATCATGGAACCACTGCGCTCCATCCCAGCACAGTTGGCCCTGCGGCATCCGCCGCCAACTCAGCACTGCCGCCGTGCCCGAGGCCAGGCACATACCCAAAGCGACAGCGCCTGGCATCCCAATCGGAGAGGCGTATACCAACCAACTGGAAAGCAGCACCAGTGCCACCGCCCAGACCGAACCCACCCAGAGCGCAGCCTGGATTGTGGAACCTACCCGACAACTGGCCGCTGGCGCAAGATGCATGGCACTGGGTCTCCCTGAAACTTGGGCGGTGTCTTCGCGACCCGCGACGGCGGCTCAGAAGCGCTTGAAGACCAGGGTCCCGTTGGTCCCACCAAAGCCAAAGTTGTTCTTCAAGGCAACCTCGATCTTCACATCCCGGGCGGTATTTGCGCAGTAGTCCAGGTCACACTCCGGATCCTGATTGAGGATATTGATAGTGGGTGGGCTTTTCTGGTGGTGCAGCGCGAGCACCGTGAACACCGACTCGATACCGCCAGCACCACCCAGCAGGTGACCCGTCATCGATTTGGTGGAATTGACCACGACTTTTGCCGCGTGTCCGCCCAGCGCGGCCTTGATGGCATTGGTCTCGTTCAGGTCGCCCAGCGGGGTCGAGGTACCGTGTGCATTCAAATAGTCGACCTCGTCCGCATTTACCTGCGCGTTTCGCAGGGCGTTGACCATGGCACGCCGCGGACCGTCCATGTTTGGTGCCGTCATGTGCCCGGCATCCGCACTCATGCCGAACCCGGCTAGCTCGGCATAAATCCTCGCGCCGCGTGCCTTGGCGTGTTCGAGTTCTTCCAGAACCAGCACACCAGCGCCCTCGCCCAGAACAAAGCCGTCGCGATCACGGTCCCATGGGCGCGAGGCGCCCTGAGGATCATCGTTGCGCGTCGACAAGGCGCGCATCGCAGCAAAACCGCCAATGCCCAAAGGGGATACCGTTGCTTCAGAGCCGCCTGCCACGATCACGTCGGCGTCTCCATATTCAATCATGCGACCAGCCTCGCCGATGCAGTGCAAACCGGTTGTGCATGCGGTGACGATGGCAATATTGGGGCCCTTGAATCCGAACCGCATGGACACGTGACCGGAGATCATGTTGATGATCGAGGCTGGTACAAAAAAAGGCGATATGCGGCGCGGACCGCGTGCCGTCAGTTCGGCGTGGGTCGCCTCGATCATGGGCAGGCCACCAATGCCCGAACCGATCACACATCCGACCCGCGTTGCCTCCTCATACCCGAGTGCTTCGCCAACCGGCAATCCCGCATCGGCCACAGCCTGCGCCGCCGCGGCAATGCCGAAATGGATGAACGCATCCATCGTCCGGGCTTCCTTGCCCCGGATGTATGACTCAAGGTCGAAACCCTTTACCTCGCCGGCAAAACGACAGGAGAAACTGGACGCATCAAATTTGGTAATCAGGGCTACACCGGATTTCCCGGCCAGCAAGCTGGCCCATGACTCAGAGACGCTGTTTCCCACCGGGCTGACACAGCCCAAACCTGTTACGACGACGCGTCGGCGTGTCATGAATCAGGGGCGCTCAGGCCTTTTGATGCGAATTCGCGTAATCAATGGCGTTTTGAACCGTCGTGATCTTCTCTGCGTCTTCATCCGGAATCTCGATTCCAAACTCGTCCTCCAGCGCCATTACGAGTTCTACCGTGTCCAGTGAATCTGCGCCAAGGTCGGCAACGAACGCTTTCGCATTGGTAACCTGGGATTCTTCTACGCCGAGTTGCTCGGCAATTATTTTCTTGACGCGCGCTTCGATATCGCTCATGAGGTCCCTCGACGGGTTGTGAATGAATTCCGGATTTTAGCCGCCCCGGACGGGATTGGAAAAATGCAGCAACCAGACTCCGACCTGACCCACTGCAGATGGCGCTGTCTCACATCAGCATGCCGCCGTTGTCATGCAGTTCCTGGCCGGTGATGTAGCCCGCCTCCGCCGATGCCAGGAACGCAACCGCATGCGCCACCTCTGCGGCGTGACCCAGCCGACCCAGGGGAATCTGGCCCAACAAGGCCTGCTGCTGGGCCAGTGACAGAGCAGCCGTCATGTCGGTTTCAATGAATCCTGGTGCGACACAATTCACCGTAATGTTGCGTGAGCCAAGTTCCCGGGCCAGCGCTCGGCCCATGCCCGCCACTCCGGCCTTGGCTGCGGCGTAGTTGGCCTGGCCGGCATTGCCCATTGCACCAACCACCGACGTAATATTCACGATACGCCCGTAACGCTGCTTGATCATGGTACGCATGACAGCCCGGCTCATTCGGAAAACTGCCTTCAGGTTGGTGTTGAGCACCGCGTCCCAATCGTCGTCTTTCATGCGCAACGCCAGCATGTCACGGGTAATACCGGCGTTGTTGACCAGCACTTGCAACCCGCCAAGCCTTTTCACCGTACATTCGACCACCATTTCCACCGCCGCGACATCCGTCACATCGAGCACCTCACCAACGCAGTCCGGAAAATCTGCAAGCGCTTGCGTGATCGCTTTCGCGCCCGCTTGGGTCGTCGCGGTGCCGACCACGGCGAACCCTCGACGCGCCAGTTCCTGTGCGATCGCGCGGCCAATGCCCCGTGATGCGCCAGTGATCAGGGCCACCCGCCGCGTTTCGGCTTGCGCGCTCATGGGTAGGCCTTCGCGCTGCGCGCTGCCGCGTTATTCGCCTTGGAAGCGGCCCGGCGGCTCATGCCCGCGTCCCCGACAGTGCGGCCTGCACCGAAACCAGGCTGGCAGGATCATGCAACGCCAAACCCTCCATGGACGCATCGATTCGGCTGGTCAAGCCCGCCAGCACCTTGCCAGGTCCGCATTCCACAACCGTCGACACGCCGCGCGCCTTCAATGCCAAAATACACTCGACCCAGCGCACCGGGCCAAAAGCCTGCCGCACCAATGCGTCGCGAATACGGTCCGCATCAACCTCGATGGCGACATCCACGTTATTCAATAACGCCACTTGCGGCGACTGGAACTCGACCGACTCCAGTGCATCGCGCAATTTTTCCGCGGCTGGCGCCATCAGGCTAGAGTGGAATGGCGCAGACACCGGGAGTAACAACGCACGTCGCGCACCGGCTTCTTTAAACGCGTGGCAGGCCTTCTCCACCGCCGCCTTGCTGCCGGATATGACGGTTTGCAACGGGTCGTTGAAGTTGGCGGCTTCGACGCGTTCCAACGAATCCGCGCCGAAACTGCGCGTGACCTCGGCACACACGGTGACCACCTGTGCTGAGTCCAGCCCAAGCACGGCCGCCATCGCGCCAAAGCCAACCGGGACGGCCTCCTGCATGGCCAGGGCGCGCAGGCGCACCAAAGGCGCCGCTTGGGCCATGGTCAAGGCACCGGCAGCCACCAGGGCAGAGTATTCGCCCAAGGAATGGCCAGCGACCGCTGCTGGCATCTGCCCGGTGCGTGCCATCCACGCCCGGAACGCTGCGATGCCAGCCACCAGCATGACTGGTTGCGTGTTCGAGGTCAACGCCAGGGCCTCCCTGGGGCCTTCCCGAATCAACCTGCCAACATCCTCACCCAAGGCGGCGGACGCCTCACCAACGGTTTCGGCCACAACCGGATCTGCACCCCAGGCGTCCAGCATGCCCACCGTCTGGGACCCCTGGCCTGGAAAAACAAACGCAAAAGCTTCCATTTCGTCTCGTCCAATCATTGACTGCTTAGGTGCCTGCGGCCAAAAGCGCCTACCCCGACACTTTACATAGTGACCAGCACCGACCCCCAAGTGAAGCCCCCGCCCACGCCCTCGAGCAGAACCAGTTGACCCGGCTTCACTTTGCCTGAGCGCACCGCACTGTCGAGGGCCATGGGGATTGATGCCGCTGAGGTATTGCCATGTTGATCGACGGTGACGATCACACGATCAAATGGCAACCTGAGCCGTTTCGCGGTACTTTGCATGATGCGGATGTTGGCCTGGTGAGGAATCAGCCAGTCGATGTCGGTCGTGGCCTTCCCGGCCTTCTCAAGTACTGCCCGGGCCGACTGTTCCAGCACACCCACTGCCAGTTTGAACACCGCCTGGCCATCCATTTTCAACAACGGTTCGCCGACCACCTTCCCTCCAGATACAGACCCTGGAACACACAGAATCCCGACATGTTTGCCATCGGCATGCAAATCGGTGGCCAGTACCCCGGGCGACTCCGAAGCTTCGAGCACCACGGCACCGGCACCGTCGCCAAACAACACACAGGTTGTACGGTCACTGAAATCAAGGATGCGAGAAAAGATCTCGGCGCCCACCACCAGCGCCTTCCCGGCCGAGCCATTCTGGATCAGGGCATCGGCAATCGACACTGCGTATACAAAGCCACTGCAGACCGCCTGCACATCAAATGCGGCACCGCCGCTGGCGCCCAGTTTATGTTGGAGTATGCAGGCGGTGGACGGAAACACCATGTCTGGCGTCGATGTTGCCACAATGATCAGATCGATGTCGGCCGCGACCACGCCAGCGGCCTGCAGCGCATGCGTACATGCCTGCAAGGCGAGGTCGCTGCAGCAGACGTCTGCTGCAGCGAAATGGCGGGCCCGGATGCCGGTGCGCTCAACGATCCAGTCGTCACTTGTCTCAACGCCGTTTGCAGCCAGTTCTGCCACAAGGTCGGCGTTGCTCAGGCGACGCGGCGGCAGAAAGCTGCCAGTTCCAGTGATCCGGGAATACAGTTTCATGGGCGGTGGTTCAGGGCATCCGCGTGAAGATCAACTTACAGCCGCCGCGCCCGCCAAGGCCAGCGTGGCATGTGCAATCCGTACCTGCACGCGTTCCAGCAGGTTGTTACGGGCGGAATCATACGCCCGCTCCAAGGCAAAACCAAATGCCAACTGGTCCGCTGAACCGTGGCTCTTGAACACCAGGCCACGCAACCCCAGAAGCGCCGCTCCGTTGTATCGCCGGTGATCCACCCGGCGTTTGAAAGCTGCCAGCACTGGATACGCCACAAGGGCTACCAAGCGGGTCAGCAGGTTGCGCGAAAACTCGGCACGCAGGAACTCGCCAAACATCGCCGCCACGCCTTCCGTGGCTTTGAGCGCGACATTGCCGACAAAGCCATCACACACCACGATGTCGACCGTTCCCTTGAAGATATCGTTTCCCTCCACGTTGCCGAAAAAGTTCAGGTCACCCGACGCCGCGGCGCTGCGCAACAACTCTCCGGCACGTTTTATGGTCTCGTTGCCCTTGATGACTTCTTCGCCAATGTTGAGCAAACCTACCGACGGGTCCTTGACATTGTTGAGCACCGATACAAGGGCCGAGCCCATCACCGCGAATTGCAGCAAATGCTCGGCGCTGCAATCGACATTGGCACCGAGATCGAGCACCGTGGTGGCGCCACCGCGGGCATTCGGCAACTGGGTAGCAATGGCGGGACGGTCAATGCCGTCCATGGTCTTGAGCACATACCGCGATATCGCCATCAACGCGCCGGTATTTCCTGCCGAGACGGCAGCGGCGGCCGTCCCATCCTTGACCCGATCCAATGCAAGCCGCATCGACGAATCCTTCTTGCGCCTCAAGGCCACTTCAATCGGGTCGTCCATGGACACTACTTCGCTGGCCGACACCAGGGTTGCCCGCGCATGCGAGAACCCGGCTAGACTTTGCGGCAACCCCACCAGCAGCAGCCTGGCATCGGGGTGGCGCTCAAGAAATGTCCGGCAAGCCGGCAAGGTAATGACCACACCATGATCACCTCCCATGCAATCAACCGCAATCGTGGTCATCAGGCAGCTCTGCGGGCCATGCTCGCAAGAGGCGTTCTTGGTCCACAAACACGAAAGCCCGGAGCTATCGAGTGAATAGCACCGGGCTCAAGTCTGGCGATGGCGTCAGGCCTCAGACTTTGTCTTGATGACCTTGCGGCCGCGGTAGAAACCAGTCGGGCTGATATGGTGGCGCAGGTGGGTTTCGCCAGTGGTCGGCTCGACAGCTATGCCGGGACTGACCAGAGCGTTGTGCGACCTGTGCATGCCGCGCTTGGATGGTGATTTCTTGTTTTGCTGGACGGCCATGACCCGCTCCTTTAATGTGGCGCTGCAAAGTTTGCCGCGCAGTATGGTCCGATGCGCACCAATCCCTTGCTGCGCGAAGCCTTCAAGTGTAACCCAACTAGACCCCCTTGCCCGGCTTGAATCCGGCAAGCGCAGCAAACGGCTTGTCGGGCACAGGCGCGGCGCTTTCGAACGCCTGATCCGCCAGCTGCAATCGCGGTTGCACTGGGCACGCGAGGTGCCGCGGAATCAGCGGCAATTCGAGTACCAACTCGTCCTCGACCAGGCTGTGCAGGTTGAAGTCCCCTGCCATCACCAACAGGTCCTCTTCCGAACCGTCATCCTGCTGCGCTGCCAATGCCTCGCTGGCAACAAAGCGAAACCAGCGCTCCACCACCAGATCGACGTCAACCTCCCCAAGACACCGTTGGCACGCCATGGGCACACAGGTACGGGCGTCCAGGTGCAGCCAAAGCTCCGGATCGGCGGCCTCGGCGCGGCGCAACTCTCCACGCGCGCTCCATGCCACTTCTCGTTTGCCGGCGCCCGGGATGCATTCGTCGTTCACCCGGGGCAACTGCACAAGCCCAAGCGTGCCGGCCAGAACCCCACCCGATTGGACGAAAGCACGGACATCAAGGCAAGCCGGATTGAACGGGTTTCTCATGTCCGCAGTGTAAGAGAATCCAGCCATGCCGCCCCTCCTCGCACACACTCTCATCCTGGGCTCCAGCTCGCCGTACCGCCGCGTACTGCTGCAGCGCCTGAGACTGCCGTTTACGGTTGTCGCGCCCGCGGTCGACGAAACCCCTGCGGCGGGCGAAAACCCGCGCCAGCTGGCTTGTCGCCTGGCAATGGCCAAGGCGCGCGCCGTCGCGACGCTCCATCCCGGCGCGGTCGTCATCGGTTCCGATCAGGTCGCCGACCTCGGCGGCGAAGCAGTCGGCAAGCCCGGAGACCATGCCACGGCTACAGCGCAGTTGCGCCGTATGTCCGGTCAATCGGTCACGTTCCAGACCGCGGTCGCGGTAGTCTGTAACAACTCCCGTTTTGCGCAAATGGACCTGGCCCAGGTGCATGTGCGGTTTCGTGAATTGAGTGACGCCGAGATCGAGGCCTACCTGCGCACCGAAACGCCATATGACTGCGCTGGTAGCGCAAAAAGTGAAGGCCTGGGCATCGCCTTGCTCGAGTCGATCGACAGCGACGATCCGACGGCGCTGGTGGGACTGCCCTTGATCAGGACCTGCCGCATGTTACGGGCAGCCGGAGTGCTGCTGTTGTGACCGCGCCCGGCAAGTTGTACCTGGTTCCGGCGCCACTGGATTTCGGCTGCGCGACCGCGGCCCCGCTGTGCGATTGCATGCCCGACGGGACACTTCGCGTCGCTTCGAGACTGCAGCACTGGGTCTGCGAGAACGCCCGCAGCACCCGCGCCTACCTTAAACGGGTTGGCATGGTGCACGCGCTGATGTACCCGCTACAGCAACTGGTGCTGCATGAACTGCCACACGCCGTGCATAAAAAGGGCGACCATCGAGGCGAGTTCGATGCCAGGCCGCTGCTGGCCGACGCGATAGCCGGGCATGACATGGGCTTGGTCAGCGAGGCCGGCATGCCGGCCATTGCCGATCCGGGTTCGTCGGTAGTGCGGGCCGCACATGCGCTGGGCATCACGGTGGCTCCGTTGGTCGGCCCGGTGTCGCTGATGCTTTCGCTGGCGGCCAGTGGCCTCAACGGGCAAGACTTTGCCTTCGTCGGTTACCTGCCGCAAGAAGGCACGGAACGCGCGGCGAGGGTGAGGGTGCTGGAAAAAATCGCCCTCACACGCGGCCAGACGCAACTCTTCATCGAGGTACCGTATCGCAATGCGGCGCTGCTGCAGACCCTGCTACAAGTCCTTGCACCAACGACATGGCTCGCAGTCAGTGCCGGGCTGACGATGGAGTCAGGGCAATCGCGCAGCGCGAGCATTGCGGCTTGGCGCCGACCGGGCTGGGCTCCAGACAACAGCACGCCCGCCGTGTTCGCCATCGGCGCCTGACCGTCGAAAGGATGCAGAGCCTCCTTACGACTCAGCGGATGCTCGGCGCCAGGCGCAACGCCTTCACCATGCCCTCGCCGATGGATGCACCAAAACGCTTCACCAGTCGTTCGGCCACATTTTCCCGGCGTGTGTAGTCAATCACCTCTTCGGCCTTGATCACTTCACGGGCAACGTAGTCCAGATTGCCCAACTGATCGGCCAGGCCGAGATCGATGGCTTGCTGGCCGGTCCAGAACAGTCCGCTGAAGGTTTCTGGCGTTTCCTTGAGCCGCTTGCCACGGCCGACTTTGACAGCTTCGATGAACTGGCGGTGAATCTGGTCCAGCATGGCCTGACTGAAGGCCCGCTGACGCTCGGTCTGCGGACTGAACGGGTCCAGGAAACCCTTGTTTTCTCCCGCCGTCATGAGGCGGCGCTCGACGCCAAGCTTCTCCATCAGGCCGGTGAATCCGAAACCGTCCATCAGCACCCCGATGCTGCCCACGACGCTGGCCTTGTCGACAAAAATCCGATCCGTCGAGACGGCTATGTAATAGGCTGCAGATGCGCAGGTTTCCTCAACCACAGCGTACAGCGGCTTGTTGTGCTTGGCCTTCAGCCGACGCAATTCATCGTTGATGATGCCGGCCTGCACCGGGCTGCCACCGGGCGAATTAATCAACAATACGACCGCCACCGCGCCCTTGTCCTCGAACGCGGCACGCACCGCCGTCAAGACCACATCAGCGCTGGCTTCGCCATCGGAGGCGATTTCGCCCTTGATCTCCACCAGGGCGGTATGCGGTGACGACACATCCGAGTTCGGCCCGCCGCGGTGCAGCGCCACCCACGCAAGAACCGCAAAAAAACCCAGCCAGGCCAGGCGCACGAACGTACGCCAGCGCCGCGTCGTGCGTTGCTCCTGAAGCGCGGCAAACGCCAGCTTTTCGAGCGCTGCGCGTTCCCAACCAGGCTCGCCAGACGCTTCGCGACCGCCACTGGTAACCGCTCGCGCCCGCTCCGGACTCACGGATTGCGTTGGCGGCGGAGGTGTAGTGTCAGGAGGCGCGGGGTCTGTCGGGTCGGTCATATCAGAACTCAATTGGTTTCACGTTGTGGGCAGTATGCCAGTGCACGACTCCATCGCGTTCCTGCAGGTCAATCTTCACCAGGCCACCCCGGCACGGGCCGGCGCTGCAGTGACCGGTCTTGGGGTGGTATATCGCCCCATGCGTGGCACAGATCAGCCAGTGCCCGGTAGTGTCGAAAAAACGGTCCGGCTGGTAATCCATCTCCATCGGAACATGGCTGCAGCGGTTCAGATACGCATGCGCCTGTCCATCGTAGCGGACCGCAAAGGCGCGGCAAGCCTGCCCTTGGTAGACCACGTCAAACGCAACCGCCAGGCCGCCGTCCTCGAGCGCAGTCGACTGGCAAAGCGCAATCAAATCAGCCACACACGCCCCGCTTTCAGGCGTTGTCCAGCAGCCAGCCGTGCAGGGCAGCAACCGAGTCGGCTATATACCGGGGCCTGAGTGGCACAAACACACCGCGCGCATGTGCGCCATAACCGACCGCGACGCTCGCGCAGCCAGCATTGCGCGCCATCAAGAGGTCGTGTGTGGTGTCGCCAATCATCAAGACGCGTGAAGGCGGCACGCCGAGCTGGGCCATCAACTCCTGCAGCATGAGTGGATGCGGCTTGCCCTGCGTTTCGTCGGCGGTACGTGATGCATCGAACACGCCCAACAGTTCGACTGCACTCAAGGCGCTGTCCAGCCCCCTGCGGCTCTTGCCCGTGGCAACTGCCAACAGGTGCTGGCGCGACTTGAGCGCCTGCAGCATCGGCAGGACACCGGCAAACAGCGCGATGTCGTCCTGGTGCTGCGTATAGTGGTGGCGATAACGCTGACCCAGTTCGGGGTAGCGGTCATGTGGAACATCCGGTGCAGCAAACGCCAACGCCTGCATCAGCCCGAGACCGATCACATGCGAAGCGGCCTCCCGCGTCGGTACGGTGCCGCCCACATCACGCACCGCCTCCTGGATACAGCGTGTGATGATTGCCGTCGAATCAAAAAGGGTTCCATCCCAGTCAAACGCCAGCAAATCGTAGGCGCGCGCGCGCGGCGTTCGTGTTGCCGGGGGGCCAGTCTGGTCAGTAATGCCGGGGGAATGCATGGTCACAGAATCGTTGGAGTTCGTCGGGTAATCTGGACACCAGGCTGATCTTCTCGCCGCTGGCGGGGTGCATGAACTGCAATCTCCAGGCGTGCAGGAACATGCGTTGCAGTGGTACTGGCTGGTTGGTACGGCGCAAGGCCTTGTTTAGCTCAAAATCGCCATACTTGTCGTCTCCCGCAATCGGCATTCCCTGCGCCGCCAAGTGCACCCGGATCTGGTGCGTGCGCCCGGTCTTGATGGTGACTTCGAGCAGGCTGAAGCGCTCGCCGGCCGACGCGACCTTGACCAGCGTCAGCGCCGTCATTGCATCCGGATGGTCCCGGGTCGCGGCACACACGCGGCGCTCGCCGTCGGGCAGCAGAAACTTGCGCAGCGGGGTATCGAGCACCTTGCGCTGGGACGGCCAATGTCCCGCGACGAGCGCGAGATAGGTCTTGTTGGTGTCGCGGGCGCGAAACTGGTCTTGCAGATGTACCAGGGCACTGCGCTTTTTTGCCACTAGCAAGATGCCGCTCGTTTCCCGGTCCAGGCGATGCACAAGTTCCAGAAAGCGGGCGGTTGGACGCGCCATGCGCAACAACTCGATCACCCCAAAACTGACGCCTGAGCCACCATGTACCGCCACCCCGGCCGGCTTGTCAACTGCCAGCACTGCCTCATCTTCAAACAGTGTGGCAAGGGCCCGTCCGGCGCTGGCTGCCCCCGAGAAAAGGGAGACGCCAGCCGCCAGCGCAACCGCCTTGTCGGCGGCGCGCTGCGACGTCCGCACCGGCGGCAGGCGCACCAGATCACCCGCGAGCAAGCGTCGCTCAACACCGACACGCCCCTTGTTGACGCGAACCTCACCACTGCGGATGATCCTGTAAACATGGGTCTTGGGCACGCCCTTGAGCAGGCGGATCAGAAAATTGTCGAGTCGCTGACCCGCGTCGTCCAGGTCCACTTGCAGCGTGCGCGCGACCGCAGCTTCTTCCGTTGAATTGACCCCTATAATGTGTTTCACTAGCGACGCGTTGCAAGTGGTTGATTTGTCTGGAGTTTAGTCCACACCTCACCCTTGGACCTTGCTGGAAGGTCGATGCCTCCGCTGCGCCCGACAGTCAGACTGCAAGCCAATTGCCTGCGGTGGTCTGCCAGGCCAGTGGGTACGCCGACGATGTGAATCCCCGATATGGAATACCAAGGTCTGTCAGCGTGAGGCTGGCGGACGGATCTAAGCGAAATGTTTGTGGTGATGCTCCTGTTGCTGGTTCTGCCATTGCGCTTCATTGCGTTGCTGGCAAGCCGATTTCGGTTCATTGCGCACCCAGCGCGGGTGCTAATCCCTTCCTTTCTGGAAGCTCTGCCACAGCTAGACCCCCTCGCCATAATCCACGCGCCCACGTCGCGACTCACCATTTGAGTTCGTCGCTGCGGCAGTTTCCATCGGATCACCTCGTTCGCCCAGGCATCGTTTGCTCGTCATGAGCAGGTAACGGGTCACCCGACCCAGGGCGCAGCAGATACGGCACGATGCCAGCAATGCTGCTCCCGGTGCATCAAGAGGAACGACAACCATGAAACGCATGCTGATCAACGCGACCCAGTCGGAAGAGCGCCGACTCGCAATAGTCGATGGCCAAAAGCTGCTCGACTACGAGATCGAAATCGAGGGCCGCGAACAACGTAAAGGTAACATCTACAAGGCGGTGGTGACACGTGTCGAGCCGTCGTTGGAAGCCTGCTTCGTCGACTACGGCGAAGACCGCCATGGTTTCCTGCCGTTCAAGGAAATTTCGCGCCAGTACTTCGCACCCGGCGTGCAAGTCAACCAGGCACGCATCCAGGATGCAATTCGCGAGGGCCAGGAGCTGCTGGTCCAGGTCGAGAAGGAAGAACGTGGCAACAAGGGCGCCGCCCTGACAACGTTCGTCTCACTGGCCGGGCGTTACGTCGTACTGATGCCCAACAACCCGCGTGGCGGGGGGGTATCGCGCCGCATCGAGGGTGACGACCGGGCCGACCTGAAGGAGGCACTGGACCAACTCGAGTATCCGAACGGCATGAGCATCATCGCCCGCACTGCCGGCATCGGACGCAGCGCGCCCGAACTGCAGTGGGACTTGAACTATCTGCTGAAACTCTGGGGCGCCATCGACGGCGCGTCCAAGGGCGCCAAAGGTGCGTACCTTATCTACCAGGAGTCGTCATTGGTGATCCGGGCGATCCGCGATTACTTCAACCACGACATCGGCGACATCCTGATCGACACCGACGATGTGTACGACCAGGCACAACAGTTCATGGCCCACGTCATGCCCGAGCATGCGGCACGCGTCAAACGCTACCGGGATGACGCGCCGCTGTTCTCACGCTTCCAGATCGAGCACCAGATCGAATCGGCCTACGCCCGCACCGTGCAATTGCCCAGTGGTGGTGCCATTGTGATCGACCACACCGAAGCACTGGTGTCGGTGGACGTCAACTCGGCGCGTGCGATCCGTGGTGGCGACATCGAGGAAACCGCCACCCGTACCAATCTGGAAGCTGCCGACGAAGTTGCACGCCAGATGCGCCTGCGCGATCTCGGTGGGCTGATCGTCATCGACTTTATCGACATGGAAGAAAGCCGCAACCGGCGCGACGTGGAGAACCGCCTGCGCGACGCGCTGCGGCAAGACCGTGCCCGGGTGCAGTTTGGCTCCATCAGCAAGTTCGGCCTGATGGAAATGAGCCGCCAGCGCCTTCGTCCGGCCCTCAGCGAAGGCGCTTCGATCCCATGCCCGCGCTGTGGAGGATCGGGCCATATCCGCGATACCGAGAGCTCAGCGCTGCAGATTCTGCGCATCATCCAGGAGGAGTCGCTCAAGGACAACACCGCATCGGTCCTGTGCCAGGTACCGGTGGACGTGGCGTCCTTTCTGCTCAACGAAAAGCGTACCGAAATCGCCAAGATCGAACTCAAGCAGCGCATCAACGTACTGATGGTCCCCAACAAGACGCTGGAAACGCCCAACTACAAGCTGGAGCGCCTTAAACACGACGATCCGCGCCTGGACAACATCGAAGCCAGCTACAAGATGGCCGAAGAGATGGAGGATCCGACCTCGGTGACGCGGCGTTCCCAGGAACCTACCAACAAGCAGACACCGGTGATCAAGGGTGTCCTGCCGGATGCACCGGCGCCGTTGGCTGCACCGCGCCCGCAGGCATCCGCACCCGCAGCAGCAGCGGCAGCGCCGCACGCGGTAACGCCCGCTGCGGCAACACCGCAGGCGGTAGCGCCAGCCTCGGTCCAGCCGGCGGCACCCGCCGAGACGGGATTCTTCGGCTGGATCAAGAACCTGTTTGGCGCACCCACAGCCGCGCCTGCCACCACGCCAGCGGCGACAGCCAGCCCGGCACAGGAGAAAGCACAGGAAGGCCGTCCTGCGCGTGAGACGCGCCGGCCGGAAGGCCGCGACGGCCAGCGCGGTGATGGCCGTGCTGACGGTCGCGCCGAGGGCCGT
Source organism: Rhodoferax sp. (assembly GCA_026785765.1). Lineage (GTDB taxonomy): Bacteria > Pseudomonadota > Gammaproteobacteria > Burkholderiales > Burkholderiaceae_C > CAISIP01. The sequence continues at coordinate 15,344 of JAJAZK010000058.1, forward strand.
GGCCG
>JAJAZK010000059.1 GCA_026785765.1 Rhodoferax sp.
CATCATGCTGCCAACGGTTGCCAATCCATCTTTTCCAGGCGGCGGATTTTTTGGTGAATCAAAGGCTGACATCCTGGCGCTGGCGCTGCAGCAAGTGCCCGAGTGGGTAGCGCCATTCGTTCGCATCACGCGCCCGCAAAGCCCAAACTGCTCGGCTGCGACCGAACGGGATGCCGCACTGGCAACTCTGGCGCGCGCCGGAATCTTGCTGCCGGTGGTGGCCAAGCCCGATCTGGGCTGCCGCGGCGCCGGCGTCAAGGTCGTTCGCAACGCCAGCGCCCTGCTCCAATACATTCAAGCCTTTCCGGGCGGCGCTACCTTTCTGCTGCAACGGCTGGTCGTCTGCGAGGGCGAAGCCGGCGTCTTTTATGTGCGCCGTCCGGGCCAGGCACAAGGCCGGATCGTGTCCATCACACTCAAGTATTTCCCCTATGTGCACGGCGACGGACGACGCACGCTGCGCGAGCTGATCATGGACGATCCACGCGCCGGGAAACTCTCCCATCTCTATCTGCGCCGCCATACCGCGCGGCTGGACCTGGTACCGGCCCGAGGCGAAGCGATCCGGCTGGCATTTGCTGGCAGCCACAGCCGCGGCGCGATTTTCCGCAACGGTACACACTTGGTAAGCGGGCCAATGGAGGCGGCTTTCGAACGTATCGCACGGCGCCTTCCGGAGTTCCATTTCGGGCGTTTCGACGTGCGCTTCGAAAACTTCTCTGACCTGCAACAGGGGACTGGGTTCACGATTGTCGAAATCAATGGCGCCGGCGCCGAGAGCACCCATGTGTGGGATCGTCGCACCGGGCTCTTGACGGCGTGGCGTGATCTGATGCGCCAGTACCGCTGGTTGTTCGAAATTGGCGCCGCAAACCGCGCGCGTGGCTTTGTTCCAATGTCGATCCGGGACTTCATGCGGGACTACCGGCGCGAAAAAATGCTTACGCCGCTGTATCCGCCAACCGACTAGGAATTGGGTGGCCGCCAGCAGCGAGCCGACGGCAAGCGCGAAGCGCAGGGCCGCCCGGCTACAGAAGAACCCTCTTTTGAAGCCACTCAGGTAGTCCTGTTCACTGGCCGTCGCTGAGCATGTCGGTCTGAGCGCGTTGGCTCTCTGCGCAACTGCCCTCGGGCTGACTGGCCTGCGCCAGCACACCTGCAAGCGCCGTGCACCGGTCGTGTCAGCCTTTGTGCATTCGGGCCTTGCCCGAGCAACCATAAATGCAACCACCGGCCGGGATGTCGTAAAAATTTACAATCTTCTGGTGAAGATTGTAAGAAACGCTGCCAAGTCTTTGATCCAAAACATGAATTTGAGATCGGCACGATTCATGCTTTAACAAATCGCGCTGATCCATCTCAACCACAGGAGCAAAAAATGAGCTTGCGAAAATTCACCAACATTTTGGCGTCAACGTTTTTTTTGGTCGGTGCACTCGGGTTGCAACCAGTCCATGCGGCGTTGCTGACGTTCGACGGCAACATCTGTGGCGGAGTTTGTGGGAACGGTTCCTTGATTGATGCGAATTACGGCAGTACCGCTGAGGTCGCCGTGTCGTATGCAAATCGCGCAAGTGCCGGTAATACGGCCCTCCAATCATCCCAGCTGTTTTTTTGGGGCCCGGACTATAACAAATTGACGAACGTGGCCTATGGCGGTAGTGGTCAAGTTGCGGAAATTCGTTTGATCCCGGACGCATCGCATAGCGTGACGCTCGGCTCCTTTGACCTTGGTGGATGGTTACAGACCCAACGCGACACGCAGTACACCGTTTACGACGGGTTGTATCAGTTATTGTTTTCATCCGGCTCCATTACCGTGGGTATCGGCAATGTTGCCAATTCATTCGCCCCGGGGATCACCAGTAACAACGGAATCATCCTCCAGTTCGGTCCCGACGCCTTCAACGTCGGTATCGACAACATCAGCTTCACGGCCAACCGGTTAAACCCCAACAATACGGTTCCAGAGCCTGGAACCATCCTGCTGCTTGCCGCGGCGCTGCTGAGTTTCGCCGCAACGCGCAAGCGCAAGGCGCACTGAAGCCCCCGCAAGGCTCTGTTTGAAAGCCGGCGCCCTCGGGCGCCGATCTTTTTTCGATGGCCGATTGCTGCTGTTTCTGGTTCGGCGCTGGCGATTGCCAATCCGTGGGGCATGGTGCCCGCCTTGGGCAACCTGGATCAACACGCGCCGCCGCTGGGTAAAGAAGTGGGGCGCATTGACACAACCACCAGTCATTGATGGATAGCGGACACGCCGCTGCCATCAAGGCGCGAAGGCGCTCGCACCCCTGTATCCGCCACTCATCGGGAGCCTGGCGCAAGCCACCGGGCGTTTGACCCCACTGGCAAACCCTATTGACACAATTGAATTTATCTTTTAGCACTCTCTCTGACGGAGTGCTAACATGGTTCGGTAAAAATGAAAGGATTTCTGGTATGACAAATCACGCTGGAGTTTCTGGTTCGGCGCTAGCGCTTACCAATCCGTGGGGTATGGTGCCCGCCTTGGGCAACCTTGACGCCTATATTTCTGCGGCCAATCGCCTGCCCATGCTCACCCTTGAGCAGGAGCAGGAGTATGCACGCAAGTTTCGCCAGGACAACGACCTCGGCGCTGCAGGTAAGTTAGTGCTTTCTCACTTGCGCCTGGTAGTCTCCATCTCGCGCCAGTATCTGGGATACGGACTACCGCACGGCGACCTGATTCAGGAGGGCAACGTGGGCCTGATGAAAGCTGTCAAACGCTTTGACCCAGACCAGGGTGTGCGGCTGGTGAGTTACGCGATGCATTGGATAAAGGCCGAGATTCACGAATACATCCTGAAGAACTGGCGCATGGTCAAGCTAGCCACGACAAAAGCCCAGCGCAAACTGTTTTTCAACCTGCGCTCGATGAAACAGCGCTTCAAATCCGACGACGCCGCAGCCGACGCAGGCACGCACCGCGAAACGCTCAACGAAGAACAGATCAACTCGATGGCGCGTGAGCTCAAAGTAAAGCGCGAGGGAGTCATCGAAATGGAGATGCGGCTTTCTGGTGGTGATGTGGTGCTCGACCCGACTCCAAACGATGACGGCGAAGAGTCCTACGGGCCGATTACCTACCTGACCGACAGCACGCACGAACCGACCGCTCAGCTAGAGTCACGCCAGCGTGACTTGCTGGCCAGTGACGGCATCGCGACTGCCCTCGACTCCCTTGATGCCCGCAGCCGACGCATCGTCGAGGAGCGCTGGCTCAAGGTGAACGACGACAACTCAGGCGGCATGACGCTGCACGACCTGGCCAGTGAATACGGCGTCAGCGCCGAACGCATCCGCCAGATTGAAGTCGCCGCGATGAAGAAGATGAAGAAAGCGCTGGCAAGCTTCGCCTGAGCCCGACAGCCTCTTACCCGGCCTGTTTGAGCAGGGCGCGCACATCTGCCGTCAGCGCCGGTACCCCGCTACCGTAGCGGGTGTAAAGGCGTAACCGTCCCTTGGTGTCATAGATGTAACTGCCAGCCGAATGGTCCATGCTGTAGCTGGTGGCGGTGCGGCCGTCGACCCGCTTGTAGTACAACTTGAAGTCCTTTGCCAGCGCGGCCAGTTGCTCCGGCGACGCTGGTCGCAGTGCGAGGAAAGTTGGGTCAAAGTTGGCCATGTAGGCCTTGAGCACCTCCGGCGTGTCGCGCTCCGGGTCGACCGTGATGAACAGCCCTTGCAGCCGTGCGCCGTCCACACCGAGCGCCTTGCGGATCTCGGCCAGTTCAAGCATCGACGTGGGGCACACGTCCGGACACTGGGTAAAGCCAAAAAAAACGACCACAATCTTGCCGGCGAAGTCCTTGATACTGCGCTGCTGGCCGTTGTGGTCGGGCAGGGAGAAGTCCCTGGCATAGTCCGCCCCGGTTACATCGATCGACACGAATGACGGCTTGTTGTCAAAACAACCGGTAAGCAGCGCGGCCAGCAGTGGCAAGGACGCGAGGCGACCCAGATGGCGCAGTGCCTGTCTTTTGTGCATGGTGCTGTGCCCGGTCGTTACAACAGATAGTGGTCCAGCAGCAGCGCCGCAAACAGCAGGCTCAAATGCCACAGCGAGAACCGGAACGTACGCCGCGCCAGCGCGTCGGAATAGTCGCGCCAGAGCCAGAAACCGTAGAGGCAGAAGCGGCCGCTCAAAAGCACGGCCGCGACCAGGTACAACCACGAACTCATGCCATACACAAACGGCAGCAGGCAGGCGGCGAACAGGACGACGGTGTACAGCAGGATCTGCAAGCGCGTGAATTCGCTGCCATGGGTTATCGGCAACATCGGAAGACCGGACTTTCGGTAGTCTTCGACCCGGTACAGGGCAAGGGCCCAGAAATGCGGCGGAGTCCACAGAAAAATGATCAGGAACAGGATGAGGGCCTGCGGGCCGACGTCGCCAGTCATCGCCGCCCAGCCGAGCACGGGCGGCATGGCGCCCGAGGCACCACCAATCACGATATTCTGTGGCGTCAAGGGCTTCAGGATCACGGTATAGACCACTGCATAGCCGACGAAGGTGGCAAACGTCAGCCACATCGTCAACGGATTCACCAGCAGGTATAAAACTGCGGAGCCGGCGCCACACAGGGCGGCCGAGAACAGCAGAGTCTGCGTATTGCCGAGTTCGCCACGGGCAGTTGGCCGCCAGGCGGTGCGACGCATCTTGGCATCAATGCGTTGTTCGACGATGCAATTGAAGGCCGCCGCCGCCGCCGCCACCAACCAGATGCCAAGGCAGGCCAGCAGGGCCAGGCGGACGTCGGCCATGGACGGTACACCCGGCACCGCCAGCACCATGCCGATCAGCGCACAAAACACGATGAGCTGGATGACACGCGGCTTGGTCAATGCGTGAAACTGACGCAGCTGGTTGGCAAAACCCCTACCCGCAAGTACCGGGCTGCTCATGCGGACACCGTCGGAGCAGGCCAGCGCAAGTGCACACCTGCGGGCGCCGGGCTGGTCCGCGATGCGGCCCATGTCAGGAGTACGACCAGCGCAGCGGCGCCGCTGGTGTGCAAGACTGCTGCCAACAAGGGCCAGCCCAAGACCACGTTCGCGAGGCCAGTGGTCAGTTGCAAAACCAGCAGGGCAGCAATCCCGCCGGCAACAGGTCGCAATGCAGCGACCATGCGCAAGCGCCAGACCAGCCAGACCAGCACCATGACCACTACAACAGCGAATGCACGGTGCACAAAGTGGATCGCGGTCAAAGCGGCAAAACTGATGTTGTCGCCGTCCGGGGTCTGGCCCAGCGCGCGCCAGAACTGGAACGCCTGGTCAAACCGCATTGGTGGCCACCAGCTGCCCTGACACTTCGGAAAATCGGTACAAGCCAATACCGCGTAATTGGTGCTGACCCAGCCGCCCAGTGCGATTTGCACGGCCAGCACGGAGCAGGCCGCCAATAGCACACCCCGCGTCAGCTGGTCCACGGTGCTCCGTTGCAGCGCCTGATCGATGCGCTGCAAGCGCTCAGCCTGCACCGTCAGCAAGACCAGCAAGAACAAGCCCCCCAATAGATGCATTGTCACGATCGCCGGGAACAGTTTCATGGTCACCGTCAACGCACCAAACGCGCCCTGGATACACACCCAGATCAGGGTTGCAAGCGGCCAGCCCCAGCCCACGCCGGATGTGCCGGATGTTGACTTGTTGCGCTGTTGCCAGCTCAGCAGCGTCATTGCAAGGATCAGGGCCCCCACCGCAGTGGCCAGATAGCGGTGGATCATCTCTATCCATGCCTTGGTATGCGTTACCGGGCCCGAAGGCATCGCCGCCTGCGCGGCACTGATGGGCGCCTTGGCGCCGACCGGGCTTGCGCTGCCGTAACAACCAGGCCAATCAGGACAACCCAGCCCCGAGTCGGTCAGCCGTGTGAATGCGCCAAACACCACCAGGTCGAAGGTCAGAAATAGCGTCAGCAGTGTCAGCCGCCGCAGCCACTGTGCCGGACTCTGCCTGCGGTGTCGCAACCACAACCAGCCAACCGGCACCAGCGCCAGCAATAAACCGACCAGCAGCAGTTGCAGGACTGGCGAGAGATCGTACAAGGGTTGGGACACCATACTGGCGTGGCTCAGAAGGTCAGGGTGTCCGACCGGCGGTGTCCCACGAGGCGCTGGCACGCAAGACGCGATCCAGATCCCGTTTGGCACGCGCTGCAGCGGCGCTATCGAGTGCGGCCGGGAAGCGCATCATCCAGTTGCCCAATGGGTCGACCACATACAGGTGATCCCCCAGCAGGTGCCCCGGCGCTGGTGCCAGCCAGCGTGCCAATGCCGCAGGGTCAACCCGCAAAACCGTTGCGTCCTTGAGGGCGGGCAGCAGCGCTGGCGCCACTGCGGCTTGGTCATTGATCAGCCAGACCCGATCCACACGGTCTTTTTCGCGGCCCAGACTCTCCCGAATCTGCCGCTGCAGGTACAAGTTTTGCTGGCACAAGGCGTTGCAGTCTGCTGCGCCAACATTGACCAGCAGCCACTGGCCTTTCAAGCTGCGCAAATTGACGGGCGCACCGTCCAGCGTGCTGGCCTGTAGTTCGGGCAACGGCCGTTGCGGATCCACCAACTCACCAAACACACGTCGTGCCTCCGGCCGGATCAGGTAGTAGGTGACGTAGGAAGCGACTACTGGCGCGGCGCAGATCAACATCACCACGATCATCTTCCAGCGCCCAACTACGGTGCGTCGCGCATCGGGCACCACCGCCCCTTCCACGCGCGGCAGCGAATGATCCGTCAGATCAAGGGGTTGGTCACGGCGTTCGGCCATGGGCGAATCAGGGGCGGGGCGAGACGCGTCGGACAATTTGAAACCAGCCATAGAGAATTGCAATCAGGGCACACAGCGCAAACCATTGGAAAGCGTAGCCATAGTGCTTTTCAACACCGGTATGGATACGCGGCCAGTCGCGCAGCAGAACGTCCGCGCCGGGTCCGGTTTGCTGCACTGAAAACGGCAGCAAACCAGCGCCGATTTCGCTGGCGAACCGGTCCATATCGAGATTTTGCCGGATTGGGCCGCCGTCCGGGCCGGTGAACGCGTAAAGCTTCGACGGTGGCGGGGCGATTCGACCTTCGATCTGCACCAGTCCCGCGTCAGTGGGAAGCGCCGGAATCTGTGTCCGGTCCAGAAAGCTGCGTTGCACCCAGCCGCGTTGCACCACCACCACTGCGCTGGACCCGTTGAGGCGCAATGGCGTCACTACGTAAAAGCCGGGCTTTGCGTTCATCTGCCGGTTGTCCAGAAACACGGTGTGACGGTCCAGCCAGGTTCCGCGCAGCGTGACGCGCCGATGCAGCAAACCGGCTTGGGCGGGATCACGCAGCAGTTCCGCAGAGTCCAGTGGTGCAAGCTGCGCACGCTGATCCATGGTCGACTGCAACTCCAGCTTCTGGCTGGCGCGCCCGAGTTGCCAGAAGCCTAGAGCAGCGGTCAGAGCCACGCCCAGCAGCGCAGCGGCACTGACTATCAACAAACGCACACGCAGTTTTTTTGAACTCACAGGATAATAGCCCCCATGGTTTATCTGGTCGTTGTCGCATTCATCGCTATCCTGGGTAGTCTGGGCGCCGCCTTGTACTTCATGATGCAAGACGGGCGCGATGGCAAGGCCAAAACCAACCACATGGCGCGGGCCCTGGCGTTTCGCGTGGGGTTCTCCATCTTGCTGTTTTTATGTGTGCTGGGCGCGTGGCAGATGGGCTACATCCAGCCCACCGGCATCCCGTCCGGAAAGTAAAAAGGGCCGCGTATTGCGGCCACGTTAGCGCGATGCCATCGACCCTGCCCGGCGCAGGGTGCAGATGCAAATCACAGCCAGTAGACGAGGATGTAAAGCCCCAGCCACACGACGTCGACAAAGTGCCAGTACCAGGCCGCGCCCTCAAAGCCAAAGTGCCGCTGCGCGGTGAAATGGCCCTTGCTCAGGCGCAGGGTAATAACCAACAGCATCAACGTGCCGATGAACACATGAAAGCCGTGGAATCCGGTCAACATGAAGAATGTTGAGCCGTATGCGCCCGAACTCAGTTTCAGGTTCAGATCGACATAGGCGTGGTAGTACTCGTATCCCTGCACGCCCAGAAACGTCACGCCAAGCAAAACCGTGATCCACATGAAACCGATGGTGCGAGCCCGATTGCCGAGTTGCAGCGCATGGTGGGCGATCGTCAGCGTCACGCCCGAGCTCAGC
>JAJAZK010000060.1 GCA_026785765.1 Rhodoferax sp.
CGAAAATGCGGCCAGCCACGGCTCGTCCACCCGTGGCAGGGCCAGCGCCAGCGTGAAGGCCAGTGGTGCTGCGCCGCAGGCCGCAAGGTCGCTTAGATTGACCGCCAGCGCCTTGTGGCCCAGTGTGACCGGATCGACGTCGGGGAAGAAGTGCCGCCCCTGCACCAGCATGTCGCTGGATACCGCCAGTTGCTGGCCACTGCCCACGCGCAGCAGGGCGCAGTCGTCGCCGACACCCAGCGCGGCGCGTCGGGCGGGGCGCTTGAAGTAACGCTCAATCAGGTCGAACTCGCCCATGGTCTTCAAGACCGCGGCCACAGAAAGTCCAGCGGGTGGTGGCGCATCCGGCTCCAAATGGCGCTACGGATGCGTCGGCGCCCCGGCTGCCCGGTATTGCGGGAGAGCAGCGCCAGCCGGAACGCACAATAGAAGCTCACCCCCAGGTTGAGTGCGCCAATCAACGGAATGGCGGCGGCACACCACCAGAACACTGGTTCCCGCAGTACCGCCCATCCGAGCGTGGCGCTGGCGGCTGCGAGTTGCCCGGCCGACAGGGTGACGTGGCGCAACTCGAGTCCGATACCGAAAAATCCTGCGAACGCCGGTACCAGGCCCAGCATCATTCCCAGGGAGATATTGGAGGCGAATCCCGAGATGTTGTTGCGCAAAAAGGTGGCCCAGCGCGCGGCGCGTTCCGCGCCAAGCCGGGAGGTGAAGGCTGGGTTGTAACGGATTGCAGAGTCAAGCCGGTTGAAGACGAACCAGTTTTCGGACCAACCGGCGATGATGCTGGCGGCAAATAGCAGTACCCCGGTGACAGCCGCAAACAACAGGCTGGGGCCGAGCAAGGTCAGCGAACGCAAAACGTAGGTTGCAGTCTCATGGCCCACCATCGGCGAACCGGTCAGCAGTTGCAGGGTGGCCGACAACAGCAGTACGGCCGGAAACACCAGGCCCACATTCCCTGCCACCGCGGCCACCTGCGAACGCACCAGATTGCTGACTTCGTCTACAAATGCCTCCAGCGACTGCGCCGAGTCGAGTTCCTTGAGTTTGGAGGCCATTGCCGGCGCCGTCATCGCAGGCTGCTTGGTCGCGAGCGTGCAGTGCAGCAGCTGGATGGCGACGAAGCTGGCGGCGTAGACGATACCGGACCAGAAGCCGTTCCAGAAGGCCGACAAGCCCAGCGCCATGACGGCGAACTTGAGCATGGTGGTGACTGCCGTCAGCACCCCACCACCCGCCGCCTTGCGCAGCATATCGGTGTATTCCGCGCGGTTGCGCGTGATGTAGTGTTCGCCGGCTTCGGAGCTGCGCTCGGTCACCTTCGCGGCCAGCATCGACGAATTCGACGCCACCAGCGAGCGCAGACTGCGCCGGTCTTGCCCGACCAGCACCAGATGCGCCACCAGCTTGACGGTACTCTGGGCCGGATGTTCGCCCACCAGGCAGTCCATCAGGGCGCGGATGCGCAAGATGCGTTCGCGCAGTTGGCGGATGCGAAACACCAGACTGACCGAGACGCCGTGTTCATCCAGATGGGTGTACACCGACGCCCCAGCCGCGCGGCACGCCTCCAGTTGCGTGCGCAACTGCTGCAACGCCGCCTCCAGCCTGGTGGCGTGCGCAGCCCCGTCTGCCGGGTGGCCGTCGAGCGTCTGCAGGTAACGCGTGCGCACTGCTTCGGCAGCCGCGGCGAGTGCGTGAAACGGCGCGGAAGGGCGCTCTTGCGCTCTCATGCGCAAGCGCAACTCGGGGGCGAACCCGGTCGCACGGACCTGGCTGGTACAGATCGTGATCGCCTCCAGCAGAGTCTCTTGCCAGAAATCAGGCGCCGTCACGGCCATCGTCGCGGCGGCCGTGGTCGCCACCGGCTGCAAGAGGAGTGTCACCCGTGCCAGCTGGGCGTCGTCCAGCACCAGCAGCCACTCGGCATCGAAGGCGCTGGAAAACACCAGTGAAAAAACCTCGGACGCGTCCACCGTATCGGGTGTTGCGGGCAGCAGGCGGTGGCGTAGCCGTTCGGCGAGTTCGCTGACGAATGCGCTGCGTGACGAAAAGCCGTAGTCCGACAGCAAGACTGCAAGGTCGAGGCTGGCAAACAGCGCTTGCCACCATGCGCGCAGCCGTGCGCCAAGGCCGGTTTGCGCTTCGGTCGCGTCGAGCAACAACTCCACCCGTGCCACAGCTGCATCTACCGAGCGACAGTCGCCGCGAATCCATTCCAGCAACGCCAGCAACCAAAGGTGGCGCTCGACCAGCGGTGCATCTGTATCGAGCGCACCCAGCAGGCCGGGCAAGTCACGCATCGGTCCGGTCCGCTCGCGGTTCAGTGCAGGGTGCGCGAGCCACCACTTTCGCTCAAAGCGTCGAGCACAAACATCGGCACATCCGTATCAAATTTTTCGCCATCCTCGGCCACGCAGAAAAAAGTGCCATGCATGGTTCCGGTGGGGGTACGCAGCCGGGTGCCGCTGGTGTATTCGAACTTTTCGCCCGGTTGCAGCAGCGGCTGGTGGCCGACCACACCCAGGCCCCTGACCTTCTCGGTGTGTCCGTTGGCGTCGTTGACGTTCCAGGTACGCGAAATCAGCTGTGCCGTCACCTCCCCTGTATTGGTGATGGTGATGGTGTACGAGAACACAAAGTGTGACTGCTCCGCAGAGGATTGGTCGGGCAGAAAACGGGGCGTTACTTCGACGCGGAACTGGTACTTGGCCATGCTGCAATCCTACCTGCGAAAATGCGGGTTTTCGGCGACCAGCCCTTCAATACCCATGCTGCCATGATTTACCGCATAGCCCCATCGTTGCTGTCGGCCGACTTTGCCCGGTTGGGTGAGGAGGTCCGCGCGGTTATTACCGCCGGTGCCGACTGGATCCATTTTGACGTGATGGACAACCACTATGTGCCCAATCTCACCTTCGGGCCCATGGTGTGTTCGGCGCTGCGCGCACATGCGCAGCAGGCCAACGGCGCGCGTGTGCCGATTGATGTGCACCTGATGGTGCAACCGGTGGACGCCCTGGCAGAGGCGTTTGCCGATGCCGGCGCCGACCTGATCAGTTTTCACCCGGATGCCAGCAGCCATGTGCACCGCAGCATCCAGCGCATCCGGGCCAAGGGTTGCCAGGTCGGCCTGGTGTTTAATCCGGCCGTCTCACTTGACGTACTGGACTGGGTCATTGACGACATCGATCTGGTGCTGGTGATGAGTGTCAATCCGGGCTTTGGTGGCCAGAGTTTCATCGACTCGGCGCTGCGCAAGATCGAGGCCATACGGCGGCGCATTGCAGTCTGTGGCAAGGACATCCGGCTTGAAGTCGACGGCGGCATCAAGGTCGACAACATCCGCCGCGCGGCGGATGCCGGTGCCGATACCTTTGTAGCGGGCAGCGCGATCTTTGGTCAGCCGGACTACGCTGCGGTTATTGCGCAGATGCGCGCCCGGCTGGAATAGTCCGGCAGACCGTTTTTGGCATCGATACCCATGGCTCTGGAGACGATGCTTGCCCTGGTGGCTGAGCACACCGCGAATTCGGTGCTGATCCTGGATGCCGGGCGCAATGTGTTGTGGGTCAACGCCAGTTTTGCCCGATTAACCGGTTATCTGCCTTCCGAAGTGGTCGGGCGAATGCTCGCAGACTCCTTGCGTCTGCACCAGAGCGACCCTGTCACGCTGACACGATTCTGCGAGCGCCTGGAGCAGGGGCTGCACGTGGACGGCGAGATTCTGGTGCGCGGCAAACTGAACCGCGACATGTGGGCTTCGATTGACATGCAGCCGGTGCGTGACGGGAGTGGTGTCCTGACGGGTTGGGTGGTGGTCGCGTCCGATATCGACGAGCAGGTGCGCCAACGCCAGCAGCGTGCGGCGTTGTTCCAGGTGCTGCCGGTGGGCGTGATGGTCTATGCCAGCAAGGGCGAGGTGCTGGAGATCAATCCGGCGGCCCTGGAGATGCTCGGGCTGCAACGTGAGCAGGCGTCGGATTACGCGACGGTTTACGCGGCCATGCGCAAACGGGGCCGGGTGGTCCGCGAGGACCTTTCGGACTACCCGTTAGAGGATCGTCCGGTGCAGCGGACGTTGCGTTCGGGTCAACCATTGCGCGGCGTTTTGATTGGGTATGCGCGTAGCAACGGAGACCTGGCCTGGACCATGGTCAACACCGAGCCGCTGCTGGACGATCAAGGAGGAATTCGCGGCGTGGTCATGTGTTTTGTGGACGTCACCATGCAAAAGTCGCTGGAACGCGACTTGCGCGAGAGCGCCCGTACCGATGGCCTGACGCAGCTGCCGAACCGGGTCGTGGTGACCGACCGTATCCGGGAGTCGCTGGCGCGCCGTCGTTCGCAGCCAGGCTACCACTTTGCCGTGTTGTTCATGGACTTTGACCGGTTCAAGCAGGTCAATGACACGCTCGGCCATGGCGTCGGGGATGCCTTGCTGCGCCAGATCGCGGAGCGCCTGCAGGCCGGGCTGCGGCCCGTGGACACGCTGGCGCGTTCGTCGGAACCGGTCCAGCTTGCGGCGCGTATCGGCGGCGATGAATTTGTGGTCCTGCTGGACGACGTGGGCGGCGACCCGGAGGTGGAAGCCGTGGCCGCGCGCTTGCTGGCCGCACTGGCGGCGCCCTACCGGATTGGCGAACACGTGGTCAATTCCGGCGTCAGCATCGGGATCGTCACTGCGACAGTTGCCTCGGATGACGTCGATACGATACTGCGCGACGCCGACATCGCGATGTAC
>JAJAZK010000061.1 GCA_026785765.1 Rhodoferax sp.
GCGCCAACAAACGCGCGCTCAAGTCCCTGGCCGACATGATCAAAGGCAAGAGTGGTCGTTTCCGCCAGAATCTGCTGGGCAAACGCGTCGACTATTCCGGCCGCTCGGTCATCGTCGTCGGTCCTACACTCAAGCTGCACCAGTGTGGCTTGCCCAAGCTGATGGCGCTGGAGCTGTTCAAGCCCTTCATCTTCTCGCGCCTGGAAGCCATGGGCATCGCAACCACCATCAAGGCGGCGAAGAAGGAAGTCGAATCCGGTACACCGGTGGTGTGGGACATCCTCGAGGAGGTCATCAAGGAACACCCGGTGATGCTCAACCGTGCGCCTACCCTGCACCGTCTGGGTATTCAGGCGTTCGAGCCGATCCTGATCGAAGGCAAGGCGATCCAGCTGCACCCGCTGGTGTGCGCCGCGTTCAATGCCGACTTTGACGGCGACCAGATGGCCGTACACGTGCCGTTGTCGGTGGAGGCGCAGATGGAGTGCCGCACCCTGATGCTGGCGTCCAACAACGTCTTGTTTCCGGCCAATGGCGAACCGTCCATCGTGCCGTCGCAAGACGTCGTGCTGGGCCTGTACTACACCACCCGCGAACGCATCAACGCCAAGGGCGAAGGCCTGATCTTTTCCGACACCGGTGAAGTGCAAAGGGCGTTCGACGCCAACGAGGTGGAACTCACGGCACGTATCAACGTGCGCTTGACGGAGTACACCAAGGACAAGGTAACTGGCGAGCTGGTGCCGTCCACCAAGTTGTGGGAAACCACGGCTGGGCGCGCCTTGTTGTCGGAAATCCTGCCCAAGGGCTTGCCGTTTTCGAACATCAACAAGGCCTTGAAGAAGAAGGAAATCTCCAAACTCATCAACGTCTCGTTCCGCAAGTGCGGGCTCAAGGAGACGGTGGTGTTTGCCGACAAGCTGCTGCAATACGGTTTCCGGCTGGCCACCAAGGCCGGCATCTCGATCTGTATCGACGACATGCTGGTGCCCAAGGAGAAACACGGCATCATTGAACGCGCTGAAAAAGAGGTCAAGGAGATCGGGCAGCAATATTCGTCCGGCCTTGTGACCTCGGGCGAGCGTTACAACAAGGTGGTGGATATCTGGGGCAAGGCAGGGGATGAGGTCTCCAAGGTGATGATGGCCCAGCTGGCCAAGGAGAAAACCGTTGACCGCCATGGCAACACGGTGGACCAGGAGTCTTTCAACTCCATCTACATGATGGCCGACTCGGGTGCGCGTGGTTCCGCTGCGCAGATTCGACAGCTGGCCGGCATGCGCGGCTTGATGGCCAAACCCGACGGCTCCATCATCGAGACGCCGATCACGGCCAATTTCCGTGAAGGCCTCAACGTTTTGCAGTACTTCATCTCTACCCACGGCGCACGCAAGGGCCTGGCAGACACGGCACTCAAAACCGCCAATTCGGGGTACCTGACACGGCGCCTGGTGGACGTGACGCAGGATCTGGTGGTAACCGAGCAGGATTGCGGTACCCACGACGGTTCGCTGATGCGCGCCATCGTTGAAGGTGGTGAGGTGATCGAGTCCCTGCGTGACCGGGTACTGGGTCGCACCGCTGCCGAAGACGTGTTGCACCCCGAAACCCGTGCCGTGCTGGCCATTGCTGGCTCCATGCTCGACGAGGACGTGATCGAAGAGCTGGAAGCCACTGGAGTGGATGAGGTCAAGGTGCGCACCGCCTTGACCTGCGCCACCCGCTTCGGCATCTGTGCCAAGTGTTACGGACGCGACCTGGGCCGTGGTGGTCTGATCAATGGCGGTGAAGCGGTGGGCGTGATTGCCGCCCAGTCGATTGGCGAGCCGGGTACCCAGCTTACGATGCGTACCTTCCACATTGGTGGCGCCGCGTCGCGTGCCGCAATTTCGTCGAGCGTCGAGGCCAAGTCGAATGGCACGATTGCCTTCAACGCCACCATGCGTTATGTGACCAACAGCAAGAAGGAACTGGTCGTGATTGCGCGCTCGGGCGAGATCGTGATCCACGACGAACACGGACGCGAGCGCGAACGCCACAAGCTGCCGTATGGCGCCGTGCTTACCGTCAAGGTGGACCAGACCGTCAAGGCAGGCGCCATTCTGGCCAACTGGGATCCGCTCACGCGCCCCATCATCACCGAGTTTGCAGGCAAGGCCCGCTTCGAGAATGTCGAGGAAGGCCTCACGGTGGCCAAGCAGCTCGACGAAGTCACCGGTCTGTCCACCCTTGTGGTGATCGACCCGAAGCGGCGCGGCTCCGCGAAGATCGTGCGGCCGCAGGTCAAGTTGATCGACCCGTCTGGCAACGAAGTGAAGATTCCAGGCACCGACCACTCGGTGACCATCGGTTTCCCGATCGGTGCGCTGATCCAGGTGCGCGACGGCCAGGACGTCGGTCCTGGCGAAGTGCTGGCGCGGATCCCGATCGAATGTCAGAAGACGCGCGACATTACCGGCGGCCTGCCACGGGTTGCCGAGCTGTTTGAAGCCCGTACGCCAAAGGACAAGGGCACACTCGCCGAGATGACCGGCACGATCTCGTTTGGCAAGGAGACCAAGGGCAAGATCCGCTTGCAGATCACCGATCCGGAAGGCAAGGTCCACGAGGAGCTCGTGCTCAAGGAGAAAAACATCCTGGTGCATGAAGGCCAGGTGGTCAACAAGGGTGAGTCCGTGGTGGACGGGCCGGCCGATCCGCAGGACATCCTGCGCCTGCTGGGCTCCGAGGAGCTGGCACGCTACATCGTCGACGAAGTGCAGGATGTGTACCGTCTGCAAGGCGTGAAGATCAACCACAAACACATCGAGGTGATCGTGCGCCAGATGTTGCGCCGGGTTCTGGTCGACAACGTCGGAGACGCCAACTACATCAGCGGTGAGCAGGTCGAGCGTTCAGAAATGCTCAACACCAACGATGCGCTGCGCGCCGACGGCAAGATCCCGGCGACGTTCACCAACCTTTTGCTGGGTATCACCAAGGCGTCGCTGTCCACCGACAGCTTCATCAGCGCGGCGTCCTTCCAGGAGACCACTCGCGTTCTGACCGAAGCCGCCATCATGGGCAAACGCGACGAATTACGTGGCCTCAAAGAGAACGTGATCGTTGGCCGTCTGATTCCCGCAGGTACCGGTCTGGCGTACCACGAAGCACGCAAGGTGCGCGAGAACATGGACGACGCTGAACGCCGTGCCATTGCCGACGCGGAAGCCGCCGAGCTGGCTGGCGAGTCCGGTGAAGCGGTCACGGCCGATTCCGAAACGGGAACCGTGGCCGAGTAAATACCACTCGCGCGCGTGCTACACCCCGACGCCCCCGGTCCTGCCCTGACAGGTCCGGGGGCGTTTTTATTGATGGCCTGCGCCCGGCGAAGTGGCGGCAGGCGGTACGGCCCGACATGACACAGTCCCTGTGGTTATGGCTGGTGCTGGCGCTGCTGGTTTTCTGGGCAGTGGGAGCCTACAACCGTTTGATGCGGCTGCGCGCACAGGTACTGATCAGCTTTCAGGCGGTGGACCGTTGTTACAGCGGCCTGGTAGCGTTGGTGGAGGAGACCATGCCGGATGTGACGACGGACACCAGTGTGCATCAACACACGGTTTTGCGCGGTGCAGGGACGCAGTTCGACAGCAGCTTGCGGGTGGCGCGGCGCGATGTGCTGGAGCCTGCGGCACTGGCCGCACTGCGCACCGCCCATACCACCTTGCAGGTCTGCTGGACGCGTTTGGTGGAAACTTGCCAGCCGCCCAGTGCGCCGCTGAAGCCGCCTTGGCAGGAGGCTTGGGTGGACAACCGGCGCCAGGCGGCCGACGCTGTCACGCAATTCAACCAGGCCGTACAAGCCCACAATGCGGCCGTTGGCCAGTTCCCGGCGCAATTGGTGGCCTGGGTGTTCGGGTTTATCCCGGTTGGAAATTTGTGAACGACAGCAGCCCTTTGTGGCGCCAACTTCAGGCCACAAGCGACTTGCTGCTGCAGTTGCGCGCCGGTGCTTCGGCGACGGCTTCGCTGCAAGGGGTTGACGTTGCGCTGCGACCGGCGGCCCAGGCTCTTTTCTACCAGGTATTGCGCTCACTCTCACGGGCCGAGCACATCTGCCACCAATTGGCTACGCGCCGTCCACCGCCACGCGCCGACGCTTTGTTGTGTGTTGCATTGGCACTGGGGTGGCGCAGTGCGGATGCACCCTACACCGTGTTCACCCTGGTCAACCAGACGGTCGAGGCCGCCAAGCGCGATCCCGCAACCAAGGCCCAGGCTGGGTTCATCAATGGCTGTCTGCGCCGCTTCTTGCGTGAGCAGGATGCGCTGGTCGCGTCTTCGCAGGCCGACCTGGTGGCCCGCTTCAACCATCCGGCGTGGTGGATCCGGCGTCTGCAGCAAGACCATCCGGCGCAGTGGGAGCAGATTTTGCATGCCGACGGACAACAGGCCCCGATGACCTTGCGTGTCAATCGGCGCCTGCATTCGGTTGCCACCTATCTGGAGCAACTGCAGGCGGGCGGAATCGACGGCCATGCCAGCGGCGGTAACGCACTGCAACTCGCGCGCGCGGTTGCCGTGACGCAGTTGCCTGGTTTTTCTACCGGCGCAGTGTCGGTGCAGGACGCTGCGGCCCAGATGGCGGCGCCGCTGCTGCTTGCCGGGCTTGAACCCGCCGTACGACCGCACATCCTGGACGCATGTGCCGCGCCTGGTGGCAAGACCGCGCATCTGCTGGAACTGGCCGACGCCGATGTCGTCGCTGTGGAGCTGGACCCGCTGCGTTGTGTGCGGATTGGCGAAACGCTGGACCGTTTGCGGTTGCAGGCGCGCATCGTCACCGCCGACGCCGCGCAACCGGAACGCTGGTGGGACGGAAGGCCGTTCGACCGGATCTTGCTGGACGCTCCCTGCACGGCGTCGGGCATCGTACGGCGCCATCCCGACGTGCCCTGGTTGCGTCGCGAGTCCGACGTGGCACAGCTGACGGCAGTGCAGGCGCGCCTGTTGCGCAGCCTGTGGCCGCTGCTCAAAACTGGCGGCCGCCTGCTGTATTGCACCTGCTCGGTATTTCGCAGCGAAGGCGCTGGCCAGATCGAAACGTTTCTTGCGCACAACACCGACGCCCGCTTGCTACCGTCGCCAGGGCATTTGCTGCCCCATTTCGGTCCAAATCGGGGTGGTGTCCCGGACAATCAAGCCACTGACCATGACGGCTTTTTTTACGCTTTGCTGGAGAAACTTCCGGCCTAGGATCGCGGCATTGCTGGGTTGCGCATGGTTGGCATGTGTCTGGCTGCCCGCCACGGGAGCTGATGGCCCTGCTGCCGAGGTCACCCAGATGCGGCTGGAGCGTTCCGTTGAAGGCCTGCAGCTGTACGCCACGGTGCGCGTCGAGTTGCCTGCCGCGGTCGAGGAAGCCTTGCTGCGCGGTGTTCCGATGGTCTTCCTGGCCGAGGCTGACGTGGTGCGCCACCGCTGGTATTGGACCGACCGAAAGGTGGCAAGTGCGCAACGCCATATGCGCTTGGCGTATCAGCCTTTGACGCGGCGCTGGCGGCTCAACATTGGCACGGGCGTGATCACCGCGAGCAGCCTGGGCATGACCTTGAACCAGAACTTCGACACCCTGGCCGAGGCGGTAGCCGCTTTGCAACGCGTCTCGGGCTGGAAGATCGCGGACGCCAGCATGCTCGATCCCGACGCCACGCACAAGGTCGAGTTTCGCTTCGGCCTGGACCTGGGGCAACTCCCCAGACCGTTCCAGATCGGCGCATTCGGACAGTCGGACTGGTCAATCTCTGCCACCGCCAACCAGCAGATTGGTCCGGAGACCACTCGGTGACGGACACGCCCGCACCGGCGACGACTTCCTCGCTGCGCCAACACAGCCGCAGCGTGCGCTGGACGGTGGGCGTGGGTCTGGCCGCGATGACAGCGATTGGCCTGGTGTTGTTGTTCCTGTTGACCCAGGCCACCAATAACCGCGAGTTGTACGAGCGCAACTATGCGCGCCTGTTTGTGGTCAACGTGGTGGTGGCGGCCTTGCTGCTGCTGGTGATCCTGTGGGTTTTTGTGCGGCTGCTGGTGCGCCTGCGCCAGAAGCGTTTTGGAAGCCGTCTGTTGTTCAAGCTGGCGGCGATTTTTGCGCTGGCAGGCTTTGCACCCGGGGTGCTGATTTATGTGGTGTCCTACCAGTTTGTATCGCGCTCGATCGAGAGCTGGTTTGACGTGAAGGTCGAGCGCGCGCTCGACGCCGGCCTCAACCTGGGCCGGGTGTCGCTGGAGACGCTCAGCACCGAGCTTGCAAGCAAGGCCCGCCTTGCCGCGCCCGCACTGGCGACGGTATCCGACGCGGCTGCCACCCTGCCGCTGGAGCGCCTGCGCGACCAACTTGGCGCCACCGATGTCGTTCTGTTCACCGGCACCGGCCAGGCGCTGGGGTCGGCCAGCCAGTCCAAGTTCCAGATCAGCACCGAGCGCCCCAGCCCGGCGCAGTTTCGCAACGCGCGCAGTGCCCGCGCCTTCACCTGGGTCGAGGGACTGGACGAAGCGACGCCCGCCACCATCAACGACGCGCGCATCCGCGCCCTGGTGACTGTGCAAAGCCCGGGCTTCGATCTGCAGGGCGATGTGCGATTCCTGCTTGTCACGCGCGCCTTGCCCAGTGCGCTGGTGAGCAATGCTCTGGCCGTGACCCAGGCCAACCGCGAATACCAGGAGCGTTCGCTGGCGCGCGAAGGGCTCAAACGCATGTACATCGGCACCTTGACCTTGAGCCTGTTCCTGGCCTTGTTTGGCGCGGTACTGCTGGCGGTCTTGCTGGGCAACCAGATTGTTCGTCCGCTGTTGCTGCTGGCCGATGGCATGGCCAAGGTGGCGGCCGGGGATTTGACGCCCAAGCTGGCGCTGCAAGGCAAGGACGAACTGGGTGGCCTGACACGCTCGTTTGCGGACATGACCCAGCAACTGTCGGACGCCCGTGAAGCGGTGGGTGCCAGCATGGAACAGGTCGACGCCGCGCGTGCCAACCTGCAGACCATCCTGGACAACCTGACGGCCGGTGTCGTGGTGCTGGACCAGCAGGGCGTGATCCAGTCGTCCAACCCCGGCGCCACGCGCATCCTGCGCATGCCGCTGGCCGCCTTCGAAGGCCGACGTCTGGCCGAAATCGAGGGGTTGCAGGAGTTTGCCGCCCAGGTGCAGTCGCGCTTCGACTCGTTTCTGGGTGAACGCAGCGAAGACGGCCTGGACCATTGGCAGCAGTCCTTCGAACTTGGCGGCGGCAACGCCGCCCTTTCCAGCCGGCAAAGCGACAACTCGATCGTGCTGGTGGCGCGCGGCGCCAAGCTGCCCGGCACCCATCGCCTGCTGGTGTTTGACGATATCTCGGAAATCGTGTCGGCCCAGCGTTCGCAGGCCTGGGGCGAAGTGGCGCGCCGGCTGGCGCATGAAATCAAGAACCCGCTGACGCCGATCCAGCTCTCGGCCGAGCGGCTGGAGATGAAACTGTCGGGCAAGGTGGCGGCGCCCGAGCAGGCGATCCTGACCAAGTCGGTAAAAACCATCGTCGACCAGGTGGACGCCATGAAGCGTCTCGTCAATGAGTTCCGCGACTATGCACGGCTGTCGGCCGCCGAGCTCAAGGCGCTCGATCTGAATGCCCTGGTGGGTGATGTATTACAGCTCTACGAGAGCGATACCACCCATGTGCCGGTACGCATGGAGCTCGACCTGCTGTGCCCGCCGATCATGGGCGACGCGCAACAACTGCGCCAGGTGGTGCATAACCTGCTGCAGAATGCGCAGGACGCAACTGCGCCCCAGGCTGTTGGCACTGCGCCTGCCAGCGATACCGGTGTCCTGATCCGTACCCAATGGTTCGAGGCGAACCGGCGCGTGCGCCTGAGCGTGCTCGACCACGGGAGCGGGTTCCCGGACAACATACTCAAGCGCGCTTTCGAACCCTATGTAACGACCAAGAGCCGGGGCACCGGTCTGGGGCTGGCCGTGGTCAAAAAGATTGCCGACGAACATGGCTCGCGCATCGACATCAGCAACCGCATGGAAGACGGTGCCGTGGTGGGAGCGCAAGTATCGTTATCATTCGGCGTGGAGAACACGCCACTGCCGCACGGCGCATAGCCTGACGGCGGCGCCACTTCCAAACCGCAAGGGACAGCGAAGAAATCATGGCAAACATTCTGGTGGTCGACGATGAGCTTGGCATCCGCGACCTGCTGCAGGAAATCCTGAACGATGAAGGCCACAACGTAGAAGTTGCCGAAAACGCCGCCCAAGCCCGAGCCGCGCGCCTGCGCGACCGGCCCGATCTGGTGCTGCTGGACATCTGGATGCCCGACACCGATGGCGTGACGCTGCTCAAGGAGTGGTCGACCACCGGCGCCCTGACCATGCCGGTCATCATGATGAGTGGCCACGCCACCATCGACACGGCCGTGGAAGCCACCAAGATCGGCGCGCTGGCCTTTCTGGAAAAACCCATCACCTTGCAAAAACTGCTCAAGGCCGTGGAGCAGGGCCTGACCCGCACCGCCGTGCGCAAACTGCCGGTGCCAACGCAGGTGCCGCATGTGGCCGCGCCCACAGAACCGGTGGCAGGTCTCGCGCCGGACAGCGCCTTGCACTCCGCTGCCGGCCCGCTGCCGCGCCAGAGCTTCGGCTTGGACAAACCGCTGCGCGAAGCACGCGACGAGTTCGAAAAGGCCTACTTCGAATACCACCTGGCCAAGGAAAACGGCTCCATGACCCGCGTTGCCGAAAAGACCGGGCTCGAGCGCACCCACCTGTACCGCAAACTCAAGCAGCTCGGCGTAGATTTGACGCGCGGTAAACGCAACGTGGCGTGACGCCGGGCGCTCCGACGGCGCCCGGGCCGCTGCTATACTCTGCCGCTCTGGCCCGGTAGCTCAGTCGGTAGAGCAGAGGACTGAAAATCCTTGTGTCGGTGGTTCGATTCCGCCCCAGGCCACCAGAATTTTTTGAAAGCCCGTCCATTGCGTTGGGCTTTTTTACGTCCGAATCGAACACATTGGGCCGGTGCAGGTCGGCTTTGGTTCGGTGAAGTTTGGTGCCGGGGTCGGCCCGCATCTATGAGGTGTCCCCGCACTCACCTGTTCTGCGCAGGACAGCTGCTCGTCTTCATTCCAAAAAAGCGACGAATGCGCCGAGGCTGTGCCCGCAGCCCAGCACTGAGCTACTGAAGCAGCGTCAGATACTCCGGCCGCTTGGTCGCCATGCCCTTGAAGCTGCGCAGCAGGTGAGTGAATTCGGCATCGGTGATGCCATACAAGCGAGCCACAATTTTGTCGTTCTCGGCGCGCAGCTGGTCTTTGGCTTTAGCGGTGAAAGGCAGGTCTTGCGGCTGCACGGCAAACAATGGGGCCAGCTCAGCAAAGTCCTCCCAGTTCGCGGACAGACTTAACAGCAAGGCGTTTTTCGCCAGTTGGGAGTAGTCGGGATTGGCGCGAATCTCGTCGTCACTGGGTTGGGGTGTTGGCAGGCGGAACAAATAGGTTTTATTGGCGTGGATTTGAATCATGAAACGTGCAATCCAGTCCACCGACACGCTGTTGAACCAGGCCATCGCAAACAGCAGGCGTAGCAGCGAAACCGGTGTAGTCCCCACGCCGCCTGTGTCATTTCGGCAATAGGATTTGGGAATGTTGATATGGATAGTGTTGCCGCCGCCCAAGTTTCTTGGTAGCAACCCAAAAATCAATGTCCGCTCGTTCGTGTCGCTTGCGATGTCTCTGAACCCAAGGCGTACGAATTCCCGGTCGTAACGCACAGCATCGGTATGCTTGGCAACCTCGGCCTTGGGCACGCCCAAGTCTTGCGCCATGCGGTGCAGTTCCTTGCTTTTCAGCCGCTCGTCAAACGCATCACCGTTCAGC
>JAJAZK010000062.1 GCA_026785765.1 Rhodoferax sp.
GCACCAGTCAGTCTGGAAGGACGGCAAAAACCTGTTCGCTGGCGATGGTTATGCGGGGCTGTCGGACTTTGCCCTGTATTACATTGGCGGCACCATCAAGCACGCGCGTGCACTTAACGCCATCACCAACCCGGGCACCAACAGCTACAAGCGGCTCGTGCCCGGCTTTGAGGCGCCGGTCAAGCTTGCCTATTCGGCGAAGAACCGCTCCGCATCGATCCGCATTCCTTATGTGGCCAACCCCAAGGCGCGCCGGGTCGAGGCGCGTTTCCCTGATCCGTTGATGAATCCCTATCTGGGCTTTTCGGCGCTGTTGATGGCCGGGCTGGATGGTGTCGAGAACAAGATCCATCCCGGCGAGGCAGCGTCCAAGGACCTATACCACCTTCCGCCGGAAGAGGATGCAAAGGTTCCGACCGTGTGCCATAGCCTGGACCAGGCGCTGGATTACCTGGACAAGGGCCGCTCCTTCCTGACCAAGGGTGGAGTGTTCTCCGACAGCATGATCGATGCCTACATTGAACTCAAGATGACGGAAGTCACGCGCATGCGCATGACCACCCATCCGATCGAGTTCGACATGTATTATTCGCTTTAAGGATCTGCCGCCCGGATCCGCCGCTGCGGATGTGGGCAAAGTGTTGTGACAAAAGGACGGTTTGCTCCGTCCTTTCTTTTGGGGCCTTTGGCCCGGCTTTGAAAATTCGGGTCAATTGGCGCATACTGGCTGGCCGCCCAAGTCTGGTCTGCGGTGCGGAGGTAACATGAAACATTCCCCAGTGGCGGTTTTTGCGTGTCTGTTGGCAGTTGTCAGCAGCTCTGCGCATGCCCAGATTTACCGTTGTGGCAACGAATACACGAACACCGTGTCCGAAGCGAACAGGGGCCAATGCAAACTGGTGGAAGGCGGCAACGTCACCGTGGTGCAGGGCTTCAGACCCCCAGCCGGTTCGGTTGCTGCCGCACAACCGGTGCGGATCGCGACCGCATCGCAGGCCGGCACCCGCGTGGACTCGGCGGAGCAGCGCGGACGTGACTCCGACGCGCGCCTGATTCTGGATTCTGAACTCAAGAAGGCGGAGAGCCGCCAAGCCGAACTGGTGCGAGAGTTCAATGCGGGTGAACCAGAAAAGCGCGGGGACGAAGCGCGCAACCACCAGAAGTACCTGGACCGTGTCGCCGAGCTCAAGGCCGGCCTCGCCCGCAACGAGAGCGACATTGCCGGTATCCGGCGTGAGCTGTCACGTGTCCCTGCCACCAAGTAGCGGGCTTGACCACATCCACTCGCGACCCGTCCGGCGCGCCGTTGGAAAATACTTACCTTCGGTCATTTGACCTGTTGGCCACCCTGGTGGCAGTGGTACGCACTGATGGAACGGTGCTTTACGCCAACTCGGCGCTCGAGGACGCCTTGGGAACCTCACGCCGCCTGATTGAAGAGTCCCAGTTTGCGGACTGCTTCACTGATCCACTGACGCTGCAAAATGCGTTGGCCGGCGCCGGTGTCAATGAGTTCGCCGCCATGCGCTACGACGCCTGGCTCAAGCGCCTGAACCACGAACCCATTCCGGTGCACGTCATCGTGACCCAGACCGAGTCGCCGCACCAGGTCATCGTGGAACTGCTGCCACAGGAGCAGCAGGCGCGCCAGGACCGGGAAGAGCGGCTGGCGAACCAGGCCCAGGCCAACAAGGAGCTGATCCGCAACCTGGCGCATGAGATCAAGAATCCGCTGGGCGGCATTCGCGGCGCTGCCCAGTTGCTCGAGATGGAAATCGACGAGCGTGGCCTGAAGGAGTACACCCAAGTCATCATCCGCGAGGCTGATCGCCTGCAGGCCTTGGTGGATCGGCTGCTGGCGCCGCAGCGCCGGGCGCACCAGGTCGAAGACGTCAACATTCACGAGGTCTGCGAACGCGTGCGTTCGCTGATCGTGGCGGAATTTCCGCGCGGCCTGAAGGTGGTGCGCGACTACGACACCTCGATCCCGGAGTTGCGCGCAGACCGCGAGCAGTTGATTCAGACGGTGTTGAACATTGCGCAAAATGCCTGCCAGGCCCTGTCTGAACGCATGCTGGCGGGCGACGCCGTGCTGACCCTGCGCACCCGCGTCGCCCGGCAAATCACATTTGGCAAACAGCGCTACCGGTTGGCATTGGAATTGCATGTCATTGACAACGGGCCTGGTGTACCAGACTCGATCAAGGACCGCATTTTCTATCCGCTGGTGTCGGGTCGTGAAGGCGGTTCTGGCCTGGGACTCACGTTGGCACAGACATTCGTGCAACAGCACCAGGGCCTGATCGAGGTGGAGAGTGCACCCGGGTGCACCGATTTCAAGATACTGATTCCTTTACCTTAGACCGCGAGGCAATTAGAACCATGAAGCCGATATGGATAGTGGACGACGACCAGTCCATCCGCTTCGTACTGGAGAAGGCGTTGTTGCGCGAGAACCTCGCCACGCGCAGCTTCACCAACGCCCGCGACGTGCTCAACGCGCTGGCCAGCGCAACCGAGAAAGATGGTCCGCAAATCCTGGTCAGTGACATCCGTATGCCAGGCGGTTCCGGGCTGGAACTGCTGGAAAAAGTGAAGGAAAAGTACCCAGGCCTGCCGGTCATCATCATGACGGCATTTTCTGATCTGGACAGTGCGGTGTCGGCGTTCCAGGGGGGGGCTTTCGAGTACCTGCCCAAACCCTTCGACCTGCCCAAGGCGGTAGAACTGATTCGCCGCGCGGTGCAGGAGAGCCAGCGCGAGGAGGTCGCCGAGCTGCGTGTGGAAGGCGCGCCGGAGATGCTCGGTCAGGCGTCTGCGATGCAGGACGTGTTCCGCGCCATCGGGCGGTTGAGCCAGAGCAACGTTACGGTCATGATCACCGGTGAGTCGGGTACCGGCAAGGAACTGGTTGCGCGCGCCTTGCACAAACATTCGCCACGTGGCAGCGCTGGCCACAACGGGCCGTTTGTTGCCATCAACACGGCCGCAATTCCGAAAGACCTGCTCGAGAGCGAGTTATTCGGCCACGAGCGCGGCGCCTTTAACCGCGCGCAGACCAAGCGCCCCCGGCGCTTCGCGCCCGCCCCCCCTGGCCCCCTGTTCCAGGA